>JBEKKY010000032.1:0-16058 GCA_050010475.1 Acidobacteriota bacterium
AAATCCAGAACCAAAGGCGCAGCCAGAATCGAATCCCGGCAGAGGAAGTCGATTTTAATCTGCATGGGGTATCCCAGCCAGCCGAAGATATCGATATTATCCCAACCCTCTTTGTTGTCACCTCGCGGGGGGTAATAGTTGATCCGGACCTTGTGGGTGTAATTGGAATAAAGATCCGGATAGAGCTTTGGCTGAAGAATGTGTTCCAGCACGGAAAGCTTGCTTTCCTCTTTCGTTTTGAATGCATCCGGGTCATCCAGCACTTCCCCGTCGCGGTTTCCAAGAATGTTCGTCGAAAACCAGCCGCTCAACCCGATCAGCCTCGATTTCAGCCCGGGAGCCAGAATTGTGAACATTGCGATCCTTAGCGAGTCGCATCAGAGCAGGAATGTCGGCGGAAAGGTTTGGAGCGCCGTTTGCGTAAGGAATTCCCGATTTTATAGCCGCATAGGCGTAAATCATGCTTGGAGCGATTGCAGGATCATTATTTTTCAATCCCCGCTCAAAGCTTTCGACGGTCTGATGGACTGCTTCAGGTTTTAAAAAAATTTCAGTGCTTGCGCACCAGATCATCACGGTGCGGTTTAAGTTGTGGCGCTTCTGAAAAATTTTGATATCTTCCTGCAGTTGCTCTGCCAACTCCATCTTATTGGCGGCTTTTTTCACATTCGTGCCGTCGAGCCGTCTCACATATGATTTGTCAAAAACTGCCGTCCAGGGGCGTATCGCTTCCAGAGCAGGTTTGACGCTATCCAGCAAGCTTCGTTCCAGCACGCCGGCCTTCACTCCGGCCTGGTATATATCATCGGAAAATATATCCCACCCTCCGAATACGAGGTCGTCGAGAGACGCCAGCGGCACAAAATCCTTGATTGCAGGAATTCGATTTTCGGTGCGCTTCCCCAAACGGATTGTCCCCATTTGCGTGAGAGACCCGATGGGCTTGGCGAAGCCTTTTTTTATTGCTTCCACTCCTGCAATGAACGTTGAGCTTATGGCGCCCATTCCGGGAATAACGATGCCCAATTTCCCCGTCGCAGGCGCAATTTCCATTCCTTTGGAGATCATCTTTCAATTCCTCAAGAGAGACGACGCAGCCAGCTAATGACTCTGCTGCCCCATCCGGTTATTGTGAAGCTATCCCGGGGGAAAATGCCAATAAGAGGCAGAATCTGATTTTCCCCAAAACCAAAGTGCTTTGGAATTATTGGAGCCCTTGCTGTTGGAATGAAGCAAAGAGCTCGAACAATTTCAAAGGGTGTTGTTGATTTCGCGGAATTCGTCAAGCGCCTTTTTCAAGCACAATCCTCGAAATATCCGCAATGCTCTTGAAAAGCTCTGAAACAGTACAAAGCAGAGATATCCGGTTTCTACGAATCGCAAGGTCGTCAGCCATGACCATGACTTCTTTGAAAAACTCATCGACTACGCGGCGCATGGAGGCAAGAGAACGTAGCGCCGCCCCATAGTCATGATTTTTCCTCGCCGCCTCAACTTCAGGCCGGACTTGAAGATAACTCTGCCACAATGCCCACTCGGCCGGATCCTTGAGCATTGACTCATTCAACTCGCTGCTCACGTCTCCCGCCTGGGACAGGATATTCGCCACCCGCTTAAAATTGGAAGCCAGCGAAAGAAAATCAGGCTCCTGACGCAATCCCTGTAGAGCGCGCAACCGCTCGAGAGCGTCGAGCGGATTGTCGCACCCGGCGGCCAGGGTGGCGTTGATGCAATCATAGGCATATCCCATTTCGTCAAAAAGGAATCGCACCCGCCCGTTAAAAAACTCCCGCAATTCTGCGGAGATCAGATCTCCCTTTCTGCCGTAGGCTGTGAGGCTCCATTGAATCATATCTTCGAGAGAAAGACTCAGCCGATGATCGAAAATTATTTTGAGAATACCGTTTCCCTGTCGGCGCACCGCAAATGGGTCCCCTGAACCGGAAGGAATCAGCCCGACACTAAAACAGCCGCACACGGTATCGAGACGGTCCACCAATGCCAGAATGGCACCCGTTTCCGAGCTCGGCGAGGCAGAAGCGGTGGATTTGGGATCGTATTGCTCATAGATGGCTCGCCAGACAGAATCCGGATAGTTTTCGGCTCTGGCATAGAGTCCTCCGACAATCCCCTGCAAGTCCGTAAACTCCTTTACCATTTCAGTGATCAAGTCGCATTTGCAGAGATGAGCTGCTGTTTCGAGAGCGGAAATCAGATCACTCCGTCCCAACGCATTCGCGACCAGAGGAAGCAAAGCCAGTACGCGTTGCGTCTTGTCGTAGTACGATCCCAGTTTCTCCTGGAAAAGGACGTGCTGGAGGGCTTGTTCCCGCTCGCCAAGCATCGCTTTTCTATCCGTATCCCAAAAGAACGCCGCATCGGCGAGTCTGGCACGCAAAACTCTTTCATGGCCGGCCTGAATGATGTGATCGCGATCGGATTGAAGATTTACAACGGCAAGGAAGACGGGCAGCAGTTGGCCCGCTTCATTGAGCACTGAGAAATACTTCTGATGCTCTCTCATCACGGTGATGAGGATTTCTTTGGGCAATGACAGAAACCGGTTTTCAAACGCCCCGTGAACGACAGAAGGAGACTCATTCAGGTTTACTACCGTTCTCAAGAGGTTCGGATCCTCCAGCAGACGTCCGCCGCAGAGCTCAGCCTCGTGCTGCAGTCCCGATGTGATTTGAGTCAGCCGTTCCTCGGGATCCACAAGCACTGAATTTTCGCGCAACCTGTCGCGCAGCGAATCCAGAGAATCAACCCGAATTCCGGATTTTCCAAGGAATCGATGTCCCACCGTGCTGTTGGATGAAGTAACGTCTGCGATGCTGAATCGAACGGTCTTGCCCGCGAAAAGAGCCACAATCCAGCGCAATGGACGTGCGAATCTAAAATGATCCGAACTCCAGTGCATGGTTTTCGGAAATTGGATTTTCGCGATCGATGCAGGTATGAGGCGTTCGAGGAGCTTGTGCGTTTTCTCTCCCCGCACTTTCCGCACGATCGACAGATACTCCCCCTTGGGCGTCTGAGTGATCTTTATCCGCAAGATGGGAACGGCATTCTTTTGGGCAAAAGCCAGCGCCGCTTTGGTAGGAACGCCAGAACTGTCGTATGCGACGCTTCTGGGCGGACCGATAATGGTCTCACTCAAATCATCCTGTCGCAGGGGAATGTCCCGAATCCCGACAATGATGCGCCGAGGGGTATACCATCGGGTGACAAAACCCGTTGCAAGCCTCTGCCCCTTGAGCGACTCCAAAAGAATATCCGCAAACTGGCGGGAAGCATCCTCAAGCATTGAGGACGGGATTTCCTCCACGCCCAACTCGACGACGAGCTCCGACTTTTCCATGTTCAATTAAGCATGCTCCGGCTGTGATGCAGCGCGCGATTCCAGCAGAGGGAATCCCTGCTTTTCACGGCTCTCGAGATAGCGCCGAGCGACTTCGCAGGCCAGCTGCCGCACCCGCGCGATAATTCCAACCCGTTCCGTGACACTGATTGCACCTCGAGAATCAAGAAGATTGAATGTATGCGAACACTTTAAACAATAGTCATAGGCGGGAAGGACTAACCCCATTTCCAAAAGGCTTTTGCTCTCTTCCTCGTATAAAGAGAAAAGTTTGAACAACATGTCTACGTTCGCTGCCTCGAAATTGTATTTGGAAAACTCCACCTCTTCGCGGTGCCGAATGTCCCGGTATGTTACCCCGGAGGCCCATTGCAGATCGTATATGCTGTCTACCTGGGCAATAAAAGTTCCGATTCGTTCCAATCCATACGTGATCTCGGCGCTTATAGGATCCAGATCCAGCCCCCCGGCCTGCTGAAAATATGTAAACTGCGTTATTTCGAGTCCGTCCAGCAGCACTTGCCATCCGATTCCCCAGGCTCCCAGTGTGGGGGACTCCCAGTTATCTTCCTCAAACCGGAGATCGTGTTCCTTCAAATCGATTCCAAGAGATGTCAGGCTTTTAAGGTAAAGGTCTTGCACGTTTTTGGGAGAGGGCTTAAGAATCACCTGGTACTGGTGATGTTTTTGAACCCGATTTGGATTGTCTCCATACCTCCCGTCCGTAGGACGGCGAGAAGGCATGACGTACGCTACACGGTAGGGTTCGGGACCCAAGACACGCAAAAAGGTTTCGGGCGCCATAGTGCCCGCTCCGACTTCAATATCGTAGGGCTGCTGCAATACACAGCCCTGACGGTCCCAAAACTGCTCAAGAACCATTATGATTTGCTGTATGTTTTTCGGTCGCATCGAGATCTTCTGGCAATTAAAGAGCTTCTTTTAAAATCCGAAAGGATTTGAGTTCCCTTTCCAAGTGCAGCCCGAGAAGCCTCTGAGACAAGCGCTCAATTTCTGTCGTAGCATTGTGCGCGAGCGGTTGATCCACAAACTGTCGGGGACTCTGCTTTATCATTGCGTCCAAAGCCGAAGCCGCTTCTGCTCCAACCCGGATTCCCCTTCCCTGACCACACGCATAGCATCGCACCTGACCTGATTCAGGCCAGGCAAAAAACCCCTCATCTTTAACACACTTGCCGCAATTCGAGCAATAGGCATAATTGGGAAGCAGGCCGCTTAATTTCAGGCTCCAGACTTCATAATAACGCACCAGCGAGCGCAGAGCCGGGATCTTTTCTCCCGTTTCAACTGATGCCAGTAAGAGTCTAAATAATGCAGGGTTCGGTTGGTTTTCCTGAACTAATTCGCTGGCGATTTCCGCGAAGTAACTGAACGCATAGAGCCTGTCTACAGATGTGTTCTTTCCCAAAAAAGCATGGATTAATTCAGCATTGCGGACTTGATGCAATTCCCTTCCTTCCCTTACAAAAAACGCTAACCGTATATGATTAAGAGGCTCAAGGCAACCGGCGATCCTGCTTTTGGGCTTTTTGACCCCTTTGGCTACAGCGCGAACTTTGCCATACTCTCGCGTAATAAACACAACGATGCGGTCGGAATCGGATAACGAATACTGGCGGAGAACTATGGCTTCAGCTTCGTGTACAGGCATGGTAGCAAAATTACAGAATTCAGAAGTCAGAATACAGAAGAAAAAAGAGCGCGGATTGGCAGACATGTATCGGAGCCCAACTCCGCCCTGCAAGATTCTGACTTCCACATCTTGAATTCTGTTTTTATTGATGATGAGGTGAATCAGCCAGCGTCATTCCCTCTCCCGCTTTCCTGCGGTGCACGATCCCATAAAGCCGGGCGACCAGGCCTGAGAGAACATAGACTACCGCGATAGCCAGCAACGTCTGCTTTGAATAGAAAAATCCCAAGGCAACAAGCATCGCGATAAGAAATATGGTCAAATGAGACTTCTTGCCCAGAGGCAGGTGTTTAAGGCTGAAGTAGCGGATTGTGCTGATCATCAAGAATGCAAGGAGAAATACACCGGCCACAGTGAACGCTGAGCCCAACGGACTTGTGATGGGTTCGCCGACAAAGTGGACAAGAGCGGCAATTGTTCCGCCCCCCGCCGGTATGGGCAAACCCACAAAATGTTTAAGATTTCCCGCTTGAATATTGAACCGGGCCAGGCGCATCGCCCCGCAGATTGTGAAGGCAAATGCCGCAGTCCACGCGAGCCGCTGATCGATGTTCGAAAGGCCCCAACACAGTGCAAGTACCGACGGCGCGATGCCGAACGAAATTACATCAGCAAGCGAATCGAGTTGCAGTCCAAATCCACTGGTGGAATTTGTAAGCCGGGCGATAAGTCCGTCCAGGGAGTCCAGAACAATCGCGATTCCTATGGCATAGGCCGCCTGTTCGTAGTTGCCGCGCATGGTCGCCAGAATGGCATAGTACCCGCAGAAGATGTTCCCAACTGTAAAAAGGCTGGGGAGCATAAAGACGCTACGGCCCAAGCGCCTGCGCCGTGGTTGAACCGGATCGATAAATTTATTCGCATCTTGAGGCTCGCTCATGCATTTTCTCCGAGGACAGAACTGCCGCCCCGAACGTGATCCCCTACTTTTACCAAAAGTCTCACCCGTTCGGGAACTACAATATCAACCCTGGATCCGAAACGAATCAGTCCGAACAGTTCCCCACGTTGAAATGTATGGCCGGCCGTTTTCCAGCATATTACGCGCCTGGCGATCAGTCCGGCAACCTGCCGCACGACTACCTGGATATCCTGCCCCTTAATGGTGAGGATGTTCTGTTCGTTTACGCGAGATGCCTCCTCGTCATAAGCGACCTTGAATTTGCCGCGCTTGTATTCCAGCTTCTCGAGTTTGCCGGAAATTGGAGAGCGATTTACGTGTACATTGAAGATGCTTAAAAAAATGCTGATTGTCTGCTCACCGTCGCCGTTCTTGGTAATGTTGATGATTCTTCCGTCTGCAGGCGAAACCACCAGGTTGTTTCCCTCAGGTATCTGGCGCTCGGGATTACGGAAAAAAAAGCAGACGAATCCGGCAACAATGAAAAACGGAATGGATATGTAAGACAGGTGCAACAGAATAAACACTACACCCGCCACGGCAACCGGAATTACGAACCTATAGGCATCGTGCGCCATTGGCTTTCCCTTCGATCAGACCCAATTGACAGTTTTTAACCTGGGCATCCCCGCGGGAGGGACCGTTATAGCGCCGGCCACACCCTCCGCAGATACGAAATCACTTGCCCCCTGAAGCTTGCCGGGAGTCCGCTTCCATCTGTTTGCGGATTTTTTGCACAATCGAGTACATCTGATCTTTCAACAACAGCTTCTTCTTTTTCAGGGTCCGCTCCTGAACCTGTTCACCCTCGTTTAAGAAATGCTTGTTTGTCAGACCTTCCAACTGGTCATCACAAGACTGATGTTCGGCGGCCAGTCGCCGATATTCCACATTCTCTCTCAATAGTTGATCCCGGAGTTCCGCCTCAGGTATCAAACAGCTCATAGGCCTAACCTCCTGCCGGCCCGCCAGGGGCCTGCCTGGGAATTGTGTGGACCTCCTCCAATTCTCAGACACGCTCTCAGACTTGGTTTGCCAGGCGTTAATTAAGTGATTCATGATTTTTAGATTGAAATCCTGCGTTCATTTTTTTCTTGGAAACGTTCCTGTCCTAAACGAACGAGTTCTCGAACCAATTCTTCAAACTGAATTCCGCTAGCCGCCCAAAGCTTGGCATACATGCTGATGGGAGTGAATCCTGGCATTGTATTGATCTCATTGATCCATACCTTGCCCGTATTTCGCTCCAGGAAAAAATCCACCCGAGCGAGATTGGAGCCATCAATCGCCTTGAACGAGCGCACAGCCAAATCTCTAATCTCTTCGGATTTTTTCTCGTCAATCCGAGCAGGAATTTCAAGTTTGCTTGCCGGACTCACATATTTAGCATCATAATCATAAAATTCATTTGCCGACAATACCTCTCCGACAACGGATGCGCGTGGGTCATCATTGCCCAGAACCGCACATTCCAATTCTCGGCCGTTAATCCCCTTCTCGATCAAAATCTTTCGGTCGAATTCGGCCGTATGCCTAACCGCGGCTTCGAACTCCTCCTCTGAATGAATTTTGCATACTCCAACCGATGAACCCAGATTCGCGGGTTTGGAGAACATCGGGTACCCAAACTCCTGCGTCAGAGACTGCTTCAGCTCTTTCATTTTTGTCGTTAGGTCGCGCGTCAAAACAGTCCTGGAAGGCGTCGCTGGAAGTCCTGCCTGCAGGAAGAGTCTCTTCATCACATCCTTATCCATTCCGACCGCGGAAGCCAGCACACCGCAACCGATATACGGAAGTCCGGCAATTTCCAGCAAACCCTGGATTGTCCCATCTTCTCCATAGGGACCGTGCAATAGAGGGAAGATGATCGAAGGACCGTTGCTGGAACCCGCAGGCTCTTCGGCAAGGCTCGAGGTGACCTTTATTCCCGAGTTGTTGGCCTCAAGAACAGGACTTGCTTGCACGCGCGGCAGCAGGCCAGCTGGAAGCATTGTGCCTATTTCTGAGGCGCTGGCGATTCTGCCGCTTTTTGTAATCCCGATCACTGTTATCTCAAACTCCTCCGGATCCAGGGCGCTGATTACGGAAGCTGCAGATGTTAGTGATACCTCGTACTCGCCCGATCTTCCTCCGAAAATTATACCCAACTTAGTCTTTCGACCTTTTGCCATTATTCGCGTTTTCCTCGGAGCGCATTTCCCTGTCAGCATGCTGCTGGTACGCTTTGATAATCAGTCTCACCAAGTGGTGTCGAACAACGTCATTCTCGTTGAAATAGCAAAAAGCCAGTCCCTCAACGTCCCCCAAAACTGTTCTAGCCTCGATAAGCCCTGAACTCCTGCCGACGGGAAGATCTATTTGGGTGACATCGCCTGTTATGACAGCCTTGGATCGCATGCCGATCCGGGTTAGAAACATTTTCATCTGCTCCGAAGTTGTATTCTGAGCCTCGTCGAGAATGATAAAAGCATCGCTCAATGTTCTCCCACGCATGAAGGCTAGCGGAGCGATTTCGATCGTGCCATCTTCCATATAGCGCTGGATTTTTTCGCTATCCAAAAGTATGTGAAGCGAATCGTACAAGGGACGAAGGTATGGGTTAATCTTCTCTTCAATATCTCCGGGGAGGAAACCGAGTTTTTCTCCGGCCTCCACCGCAGGTCTTGTGAGCACGATTCTTGAAACGCTTTTTTCAAAGAGGTATGTGATTGCCATCGCTACGGCCAGGAAAGTCTTTCCTGTTCCTCCCGGGCCTATTCCAAACACGATATCGTTGCTTCTGATTGCCTCGACGTACCGTCGCTGGTTGATGCTTTTGGGAGTGACCTGCCGTTTTCCTGTCGTCAGCAGCTGCATTTTCGGAAAGAAATCGTGCAGAGACAGAGCGGCATCTTCGGCGATCTGTTTAAATGCCGATTTCAGGTCTCCGTTGGTGATCGAATGTCCCTTGTCGACAAGAGAGGAAAAATCCACAAGTATCTTTTCCAGTGCCGAGACGTCGTCTTCTTCGCCGTCGATTGTCAAAGAAGAATCCCTCGTTTGAATCGTCACACCGAAAAGATTTTCCAGGAATCGAATGTTTTCATCGAGAGGCCCGAACAAAAGCTGCAGACTTCGGTCAGATAGCAGAACTTTTCTCATCTAGATATTTGGCTTGACCTCCCATGTGGCAGGAAATTCAGTAAGGGTATGCATACCCTAAGCTTGGCGTACAAAAGACTTTTCGAGTTTCTCGCTCGCATGTCTGGGAAAATTCTAGGTCCGCAAGCGGTTGAAGTCAATGAGAAAATATGAATTGACAGTTATCTTAACTGATTGTAAAGTAAAGGGTTCATAGGACTCGGGTCTCCGTATCCTAGGCTGTATTCTTAATCCAAAGGAGCTATTCAGGATGGCCAATCACGCATCGGCCCTCAAGGCACACCGGCAAAATCTGAAGCATCGAAGCACAAACCGAAGCAACCGAAGCAGTTTGCGAACCTTTCTAAAACAATTCAATGACCGGCTGGAAGCCGGAAAGACTGAGGAAGCAAAGAATTCGCTGGCTGGGCTCTATGCAATGATCGATAGGTCACAGCAGAAGAAGGCAATCAGCAAAAACGCGGCAGCCCGGCAAAAATCCCGCCTGACAAAACGTTTGAACAGCGTGCTGACTGGTTCCTCCCAAGCCTAAATCATTCGCGAGAAAGCCGCCTTAAACGATATCAGTTCCAAAAGGGGATGCTGACCTTTTTCCCACTTTCCGTGGAATGCCTAAACTTTCGCTGAAGGAGGCTGAGCGTCCCCCGATTTAAACCAGCGCACAGATCAAGCCTTCAATCAACATGCGCCCATCAGCCGCTGACGATTTCAGGCGCCGGTCAATGTCCGCAAGCCTTACGAACATCTGTCGAATCGTTCCTGAATCCGTGGATCGCGCTTGACGTAGAAACTGGTCAAGCATGAATGGAGGAATTTGCGCGGCGCTCGCGATCTCATGCGTTGGGCTGCCATGAGCAAGGTGCTCCCTTGCAATCATCACCTGACGGCAGTGACGCGCCATCATAGCAACGACAACCAACGGATGTTCTCCCATGCTCAACAGATTCGAAAGTGATCTAAGTGCTCCGCTTCGGTCTCGCCGTCCAACAGCATTGATCAGTTCAAAAACACTCTGCTGACGGTTCCCTTGCACCAGTTCATCCACAACGCTATCGGGTACGGTTTGGGATCGCCCGGAATACAAAAGTAGCTTATCCAACTCCATGGACAAATTCTGTAAGTCAGAACCCGCCAACTCCACAATCTTCCTGATAGCCGAGGATGAAATCCGATATCCCTGCCTCCGAACAAAAGCCTCGGCCCATCCTTCGAGCTCAGCGCCTTTAAGTTTCGGGAATTCCACGACACAATGGGCATCCCGAAACGCCTTGTAGAATCTCTTTCTGTGATCTAGCTCGTCGGCTGCCAAAATTAAAATGCTACGGCGAGAAAGACCTTGGATCGTCCCGACAATAAAATCCTGCTCGGAATCTTTCAGGCGCTCCGCCTGATTCACCAGCACCACCTTACGGCCGCCGACCATTGGGAAGGTATTTGCCGCCGCTAAGATTTCATCGATTGGAATCTCCCCCGCAATAAACTCAGCATAATCGAAAGCAAGAGACTCGGAGGTGAGGGCCTTGTTTTTCAGAAGACTGATGGCTTGGCGACAAAGGTATTGCTCATGACCCGTTATTAGATAAACAGGCCGGAACTCACCTTTATTTACTTCCCTTTCCAGTGCTTCCAGGCTCTGATATATCAAGGTTTTGACCGATTGAGGATTGAACTCACCAGCGTGGCGGCAAAACTGTGCGCAAGCCTTTCCAGGGCCGGATTTTCCTCTGAAAAAAAATCCTGAACATTGCTGTTCAGAACGTATCGCTCCATATAGAGAAGATCTTCGTTTTGCCAGAGGATGCTGGAATCCCGCAGGCGCACTAACTTTACGCCAAGCTGGACTTTAACCAAAAAAGTTGAACCGTATGTCTGCGACTGATCTGTTTGGGTGTTGAAAGTTACGGGAGCAGAGCTCACACTCTTGATTTCACCAAGCAGGACCAAGTCGACACCTGAACCGCTTGAATTAACAGTTGCACGAGTACGCATCGAAAATTCCTTCAGTACTGCGCCTGAAATTAGCTGTTCGATCTTGTACTGAGTTGTGAGGTTTTTAAATGTCGGGATGCCTATAGAGTGAGCTTCGGAGGGAAGCGTTCCAACAGAGCTGCGCACTCTATATCCGCAAGCAGAATATGCCAGTGTGACTGCCAGCAGAAACCCGAAGACGCCAAAGGCTGGACGCTTATGTGGCTTGTTTTTCCGGTTCGTCATGCCGGATTCCTTTCTCGGGGTTTTCAGAGCAAGCACCTCCGACCGCGTGACAATGCAAATTTTTGCAGCTGATCCGGCAGTGATCACACACTGGACAACCTTATTTGTTGCTGGGCTTGGTATTTCCCTTTGCGATCCGAATACGAGGTTTTGCATTCAGATTCTGCCCGTATGAAGACCAGTTGGCCGATTCCCTCGCCTGGATATATCCTCGCAGGCACCGTTGATGTGTTTATAAGAGACAAGGTTATGAAACCCTCCCATTCCGGTTCGAGAGGTGTCACGTTTACGATGACCCCGGCCCGAGCATAAGTTGACTTGCCCTGGCATATAACAATCACATCGCGCGGAATGCGAAAGTACTCAAGAGACCTGCCCAATATGAAAGAATTCGGTGGAATTCGGCCGGACCCTCCGACATAGTCCCGGAATCGAATCCGGTCCATCTTTTTGGGATCGATCTCCTTGGTGTCGGCAAAATCGGGGATTTTGAATTCCCTGGCCAAACGGAAATCATATCCGTAGGATGATGCCCCATAGGAGATTCTCCCGGCTCGTTTTCGCTGGTTTGCATAGGGTTCAATCATGCGCTGGTTTTTTGCCATTTCACGAATCCACTTATCCGGCAATACAGCCATGAGCCAACTCCTTGTCAAAAGCGACAAAGCTGACTTTCAGAAGGGTATGATTCGCTGTCGCTTATGGAGCGGGAGTCTATCATTCAGAGAAAATCCTGTAAATAGAAATGGCTTGACAGCCCTAGGGACCACAAGTAAAATCCTCTCACTAACTTATGGGAGGTTCAGCGTGATAAAGCAGGACATCGTAAACCGTGTCGCAGAACAATTGAACATCACGAAGGTAAAAGCGGAAATTGCGGTGGAATCTGTATTCAGCTCGCTTAAGAATGCGCTGAAACGTGGCGAGAGGATTGAGTTGCGCGGCTTTGGGGTTTTTATTGTTAAGCCTAGGAAGAGCGGAGTGGGAAGAAATCCTCGAACCGGTGAGGAGGTCGCCATTCCTCCTGGAAAAACAATACGTTTCAAGCCCGGCAAAGAGATACGCGCGGACAAGATTGCACGCGGTGTGACAGAGTAACCGTTCCCTCTCGTACTCAAGAAAGCTCTATATTGCTGTGAGCAGTGATCTTCCGGAACTCTCGCCTGCACCATCATCTTGGGACGCCGGTTCAGTCTACTCCAATTTGCGCTTTCCCGCAAAAGGCCCTGCCACCAGCCAGTATGTTTTATCTGCCGTCCTGCTCTGCGCCACCATCGTGAGTACATCATTTGCCGGACTATCCCAGCTCGCAGGCATTGACCTGGTTACGGCCCTCCGCATTTTTATCGTAAAGCCCAGCATGATCCTGCAAGGACTGCCCTTCTCAATTCCGCTGATCTCGATTCTACTTGCCCACGAACTGGGCCATTTTTTTGCCTGCCGCTATTATGGGATGCGCTGCACTCCTCCTTTCTTTATTCCGTTCCCTATTTCCCTTGCCGGCACATTTGGCGCATTTATAAAGATAAAATCTCAATTCCTGCACCGGCGCGCCCTGTTCGATATTGGCATCGCCGGACCGTTGGCTGGTTTTCTTTTTATTCTGCCGACTTTGTGCATTGGAATCAGCCTGTCGAAGCTCGTTCCAAAGGGCGGGCTTCCGCCCGGCGAGCTGATCTTCGGAGAACCCCTGATTTTTCGCTTGCTTGGCGCCGTTATTCTGGGTTACGCGCCAGATAGGCAGGATATGGTTGCGCACCCGATGGCAATGGCAGCATGGGTAGGGCTTCTGGCGACGAGTTTGAACCTCTTGCCGATATGGCAACTGGACGGCGGGCACATTTCCTACGCCATATTTGGGCCTTCACTCCAAAAAAGGATTTCAGTTTTCTCGATTGTCGCCTTGATTCTGGTGAGCTTTATGGGATGGCCGCCATCCATTACATTGCTTTTTTTTGCAGCCTTGCTTCTGATTATCTGCGCAAGACTGCGTTTTTTTCACCCGCCGACCCTCCAAGAGGACGATAGGCTTGGGCCCGGACGGGCTTTCCTGGCGCTGATCGCTCTCTTGATTCTGATCCTTTCATTCACGCCGGCTCCCGTTACAATCAAGTGAAATGCCGGCTTTTCTATGCACTTTAAAAAATAAAACGCCACGGATTTCCTCGATATCACGGATTGAGATCTAGGAGCCTGTCCGTGGAGTTCTGGGAACCCCTGGCGTTTTCCTTTGTTCGCTATTACAGCTCTCCCCGTTTCTGGCGGTATTCGGCCTTGGAAACCGAAAACTGCTTCTCGATTTTTTCGCGGAAAACGGGACCGGAGTTGTATGTACAGAACGGATAGAGACGACCGTCGGGCGTGGAATAGTTGATGACACAACGCTTGACCCGCTCCACTTCGTAATTGTAGGAGTCCATGAAATGCATGCCGGCCACCATCAGGGTCTTGTATGTGTAGGTGCCGTCATTCTGGCCACGACCGGCCTTCTTATCGAGCAATCCCTCGATGGTTTGTCCGAGTTTGGCCAGGGTCAACCCCTCGGGGGCCTTGCTCTGATCGAAGTGTTTGTTAGCGCTGCTGAACAAACTGAACTTGCTGAGGTTGTTGTATAGCGACTTGAAAGTAGTCTTGTCCCGGAGTTTTTCGGCCTGCTTCTGGATATCGTCGAACAGGCCCTTTATGTTGAGAAAGCGGGTTACCGGCGTCGGCTTCTTGTCCTTATCCACGAAGAAGTAGGTGCCTATACCGCAAAGTGGATGGCAAGAGACCATGACATTAGGTTCGTTCCTTAAGGCCTGGATTAATTCAGTAATCGGGGTGGTACAGGATAGCGGGAACCAGTCTTCTTTAGTCGTATATCCGAGTTCGTTGACCCGGTTTGCAAGGTCGGATAGAGTGAAGCGCATCTTTTCCCGCGCAGCCTCATCAATCCGGCCGGTGATGGATACGGGCTGGAAGCTGATGCCGGACGAGACGTCAATGGTATCGAGCGCAAATTGGACGATCTTCGGAACTTGGTCGTCATTGAGTCCGCCGACGATGGTTGGAACATAGACAATCTTGAGACCAGCCTTGCGGACATTCTCGATGGCTTTCATCTTGACATCCAAAAGCCCTTTTCGGCCGCGGATTTTCTCGTACAAAGCCGGATCGACGCCATCGAACTGGAGATAGAGGGTGTGAAGCCCGGCTTCTCTGGATTTCTCCGCGAATGAAGGATCCTCTGCGAATTTTAGGCCGTTGGTGGCGCACTGCACGTGGGAAAAACCCATCTCGCCGGCTTTTTTCAGTATCCGGAACCAGTCGGGGTGAAGAGTGGGCTCGCCGCCCGCGAACTGAACGACCCGGCCCGCGACGGGCCGCGAGTCCCGAAGTGTTTGCAGCATCTGGACGACTTGCTCGTAGGATGGTTCGTAAATGTAATCCTGAACATTCGCATTGGCGAAACAGATTGGGCAGGAAAGGTTGCAGCGGTTTGTCAGGTCCACGTTGGCAAGCACGGTATGGCTGACATGCAGGTTGCAGATCCCACAATCATCGGGGCACACTTTGGCGTCCGGGACCGCGGGATTGGAAACTCCACACCCGACATCACGGTTCCAGGACATCATGCGATGATAGTACTCAGCGTCCGATAATAAAACCTCTCTGAAGAAACCATGTTGAGGGCAGGTTTTTTCCATGATGATCTTGCCCTCTTTCTCAATCACCCAGGCTTCCACTGTTGTCGTGCATTCCGGGCAAAGGGAAATGGTTTTGTAGGGCACTCCGAAAGGCAAAGGATTGATGGGGGCGCCGGTCAGCGTTTTCCTTTCGGACGGAGTTTTTTTAGCCATGAATCATCTCCTCAGATACCTATCTCTTACGAATTTCCAAGAAGCGGAATATACCATGAACGATGGGGATTGAGGGTAAAAAATAGGAGAGGGAAAGCAGGCAGATGAATTGCCGGATGCGTCGAAAGCGATTTCCGAAGCCGAATCGATGCGCTTTACGCTTTCTGGTTTCTGGGGATACCCGAATTCGACCGGCCCTAAAGGTTCTTTGTGCGGTAAAGCGAAAAGGCCGACCGACACAATAAGCATCCGGCCCGTATTATATGCTTTGCGGCTTGCCCAGCTTGTTCAATAGCAATAAAAGCCCTGGAGAGTTCTGTCTGAATTTGACCGCAAACACTCCTACTGTACCTTGCCCCGTGCTTTTGCAGTCACGGCGTACGACCCTGCTCTCCAGGATAAGCGGAGTTTTTGTAAATGAAGTATTCACCTTTATCGACAGATCTGCGGCGGGTGGCGGCATGAACGCGGACCAAAGGAATGCACCGATGGGCGACACATCCTTAATGAATGCCTGATGCTCGATTCCCTTGAAGGTGAATCTGCAGCCTAGATGCACCTTTATCCGCAAAGCCGCTCTACGCTCTGGTGTTGGACGTCTTTGAGTTGCCATAGTTTATTTCTCCACATTATTTGAATCGGAAACAAATGATGGAAGAATTAGCTTTTTCAAATATGCCTATTTGTCCTATGGGTTAGACCATGCCTTGGTTGGCCGGCCCCCCCCTATACAATCGATTTTGAATAATGGGTCAGAAACAGGCTTTGTCCTGAATTGAGGGATTAATTGAGGGAGTAAAAAGGAAGCGGATGATATGGTGCCGAAGGGGGGACTCGAACCCCCACGAGCTTAAGCCCACTAGACCCTGAACCTAGCGCGTCTGCCAG
>JBEKKY010000033.1:0-16591 GCA_050010475.1 Acidobacteriota bacterium
ATCCTCGAGCCGATGCCGTAGCCTCCGATAAATGCTTTTGCCAGGTCTTCGGACAGATCCTCCGTACGGGTTATCCCGTCACTCAAATTCACGAACAGCATTCTGCCGATGTACCCGTATTTAGCCTTCATTAGGCCTCCGGTGAAAAACGGTGACAGCCACCGGTGTCCCCACGGGGACATCGGTGGCTGTCACCGTTTTTCATCAAGATCATCCAACCCCAGACTCTTCAGCGTCTCCGGCAGGGGCTTGCCGGTTTCCGGGTCCCAGCCCATCTGCTCGTAGTAGTTTCTGCGTAAAGCTTCCCACTGCGTCATTACGGATTTGCCCTGTGCGGGACCGTCCACGGGCATCGAGCCGTACCGGACGGAAGGAGCCTCCATCTTTAAATGCACGGAATTGGTTGATGACCCTGCGTCCTGCAGCTATCGCTTCCGGAATGTCAAAGCTCCAGCCGGTAATGATGTTCAACGCCTCAATCGGCGATTTGAAGTCCGGCATGCAAAAGCGGCAGACCGGCAGGCTGTCGAGAAATTGCCCTTTGCCGTTGAGCTTGGCATTCATGGTCGAGACTTCAATCGGATTGAACGGATCCTTCACCGGTTCCAGTCCCAGCTCAGGCGGTTTCGGAGCGCCGCCCGACATCTCGATCGTACCGGTGTTGGACAGGCAGGTGTCGATCAATTCGGGCCAGTTGGCGCGGTGATCGTGCGTGCGCGGTGAAGCCCCTTTCATTGTGTAGACTGCACAGTTCGCGGCTTCTCCTCCGATTTTTTCCGAAGCCCGCTTGACGCCTTCGGCCAGAAGGTTGCCGCATCCTTGGCGGTGGGCAATTTTCTTCAGCATCTCATGCACGGCGCCGGCATTCCCCCAATTCATCTCTATTTTCTTCAGATACCCCTTTTCATAACATTCCATTAGCCAGCTGATCACATAGCCGCTCTCATTGATATCCATGCCCAGGCGGTCGACCTGATTGCAAAGGAATATCGTTGTCGCAGGATCGGTCTGGCCGATTAACGATCCCATCGCAGCCAAGCCTTCATAATCGGGTTCCTCTCCGACAAAGCCGGCATAAGGCCCTTCCTCAATCTGAATGCTGCAACTGTGCCCCTTGCGGCATGCCCAGCACGGCGTGGCTTTGGTCTTGAAATTCGCGCGGATGGATTGGCCCGTAAACTTTTCGAACTCGGGAAAATCGCTCGTGGTGTAGTTTTTCACGGGCAGCCAGCCCAGCTTCTTCGCCAGCCCGACGAGATCGGCGGTGCCATATTGGAAAAGCGGATTTTGCGATTCCTGAAAGTTTTTAACAAATTCCTTAACTGCTGCCGCATAGCGCACGGGATCCGCAACCTCGATCGGTTGATGTCCCCGTTCCGCAGCGATGGCCTTCAACTTCTTGGATCCCATGACCGCGCCCAGTCCATTGTGGGCGGCAACATGTCCATGGTCGCCGAAAATGGCAGCAAAGCGCACCAGGTTTTCGCCGGAAGGTCCTATCCCATAAACACTCCAATTTTTTCCAAGCTTGGCGCGGACGGCATCTTCGGTCTCCAGAGTGTCTTTCCCGATCAACTCCCCGGCATCGCAAAGCTCAGCCGTACCCTCATGAATTCGAAGGTATTTCCACTCCTTTGCCGCACCCTGAACAATCACCCCGTCAAAACCGGAAAATTTCAGGTAGGTGCCCAAAAAGCCGTTTGCCTGGGATGATCCGGCCATATTAGTCATCGGACCTTTGCTGACGACCGAAATCATTCCCGATCCTGGATACCGCGTTCCTCCGAATGGTCCGGAAAAAAACAGCAACCGATTTTCCGGGTCCGACCACGCCACTCCCGGAGGCACTTCATCGTAAAGGTACTTGGCGCTCAATCCTGCGCCGCCGACAAACTTGCGCAGAATTGAATTGTCCAGCGGCTCTACCGTGATTTTTTCGGAGCTAAGATCTACACGCAATACCCGTCCCACGTAACCACCA
This sequence comes from Acidobacteriota bacterium, assembly GCA_050010475.1. Taxonomy (GTDB): domain Bacteria; phylum Acidobacteriota; class UBA6911; order UBA6911; family UBA6911; genus UBA6911. The sequence goes on from JBEKKY010000033.1 coordinate 1,982, forward strand.
ATTCCCCTTGCCATGGATCACTCCCGATACTTTAAATGAATGCCGAACGCACGTCGGGAACATTGTACTTCGAAAATTAGGAGCTTTATCCACGAAACGTGAAAAACCTTTCTTTGCAGGAACTAGTCCGATGCCATTGACGACGGCATCATGGACACGTTGGAGGGGAACGGATACTTCAAGGGCATTTCAGACGGAGAATCTGCTTGCGGAGGCATGGGCTACTCCAGACAGCCCGTTCATGGGTTAAAGCCCGAGCATTATCAGAATGCCGACTGAAACCAGGCGATTGGGGCGGGAAAACAATTGTGGTCTCCCTCCTGCTGTCGATATCCGCCGGCGTGAGATTGCCGGACGTCACCTCTGAATTCAGGATACTAAGAGTGTGCCGGTTAAGCAGGGAGAGGAGGCACAAGCCATCAGAATTCCACTTTGACTTGAGCGACCGACTGGCCGCTTTGATTGACAAATGAAAAGTCCATCACAGGGTACGGCTGCAGGTCCATCCTTTTCACTTCTGCAACTGCAACTGGATTCACCAACACCTGCGGATATATGCCTCTAGGATCGGGATTCAGCTGTTCCACCGTGACCTGTATGCGCTCTCCTTCCTGTGTGATCTCCACGATCCGTATCCTGTAACCTGGGTTGGGTCGCGTCCCCATCGAAACAACCACGTAGACAGATGTGGCAAAGTCGGCGTCTTTTGGCGGGCTTGAATAGTATTTGGACCAGTTCTTGGCCGTCACTACCGTGTATTCAGCCCCGGCACCGACAGCCCAGAGCCTTGGCGCAGAAACGACGGAAAAAGGGACCGGTTTGCTTGCGTTGGCAACCATGCAGTTCTCCTTCGCCATGAGCAACAGTATCAGAAAGGGCCAGATTCGCCTCATAACCACCTCGCAGGAAAAAGTTTGTTCAAGACAGTCCTTCGTGCGCGTGCTCTCCAGCAGTGAATAAGAAAAATAATGTGCCAGGAGCCTGTCTGAGAATTGGAAGGGGCCCCTTCGAATTCTCGGACAGGCTCCTAGCGGCACCTCCTCAGCTCAGCGTTGATTATTATTGAGAACGACATGAATAATGCAATAGCTTGCCTCTACTTTTTGAGCCGTCTGAACGGATTTTGATCTTGGAGTCTGTCAAATTATTCTTGTCGCCGTCAATAACAAACTTGAAAACATGCCGCGACTCGGAAGTGCCGACAATTATAACATCTCCATTTGACAACTGCTGTTGGCCTCCGGCCCTGTTCCCACCGATAGCGATGCCCTCGAGGAGCGTGCCGCACGCACTCCCTCTGTCGACAAGGTAATAGGCATCCTCGCGACGTTCGATCTGGAAATGCTCTCGCGAAATGTTCAGCACCTTGCCGGTTTCTTGCAGGTAAAGATCGTTATTGTGGGCCGTGCCCCACCGACGCCGGTCGACCGAAGTGTGAACGTGTCGGACACGGCTTTCACGGCCTACACGGAACGGATACATGCTGATCTTCACTCTGGGGGCCCCGAGGCACGCCTGCGCCTCGGGAGTCAGGGCTTTCAAAAAGACGGCATCTCCCATACTGAAATTCCCCTACGCGATACTTATCGGCGTCTGCCGAAAAAACATCCGGGCATTTCGGCGAGTTCATTGCTCCGGGTTCGGGATAAAAAAAGGCCCCGGTTCCGAGACGGAGTCCTTCCTTGTTCGCGAACCGGTTGGTGAACTTCACTTTCAGACTCAGCGTCGCGCTCTCCGGATGCAGAAGGCACTGCCCGTTGGCGAGTCTCCCCGCCTTGCCCGCCGCCACTGATCCGCCCTGCGGCTGCACATCCTGTTGCACCGTAGCGGTACACACGGGGAATCTATATAATCTCAATCCAGATGGGCTGTCGGTAATTGGCGTTGAGCTGGTTCGGGGAGTATTGGATCCTGTCGCCGAAGCCTTAAGCAAGAACCGAAAGGCACGATATTTTGTTGCAGGTTTTTTGGTGTCTTTCGTGTGCTTCGTGGTTAAAATCAAAAAAACCTGAAAACCGGAGGTATCCAAATTGTTACTTGAAAACAGAGCGGCGGTAATTACCGGCAGCGCCAACGGCATGGGAAAAGCCATGGCCCTGAGATTTGCGAGTGAAGGGTGTGATATCGCGGTAGTCGATCTGAAATACGATAGGGCTCAAAGAGTTGCAGAGGAAATAAAGTCAATCGGACCAAGAGCCATCTCAATAAAGGCAGATATCTCCAAAAGCGCAGAAATCAAATCCATGATTGCGGAATCGGTTGCTGCCTTTGGAAAAATCGACATATTGGTGAATAACGCCGGCGCCGCCGGAGGGGGCAGTTTAGAGGCCTCCGACGAAGATGAGTGGGATCAAGTCCTTGCGCTTAATCTCAAGGGAGCATTCCTGGCATGCAAAGCAGCAGTCCCCCACATGAAAAAACAAGGATATGGGAAAATCATCAATGTCTCTTCGATGGGGGCTGTGCGTCCTTCCGTTTCTGTGCTTGCGTACCATTCCGCAAAAGCAGGCATCCTGGGGCTCACGCTTAATCTTGCCTTTGAACTGGCGCCGTTTAACATTTACGCGAACTGCATTGTTCCGGGGCCTATCGAAACTCCGTTCTGGGATCCGCTGTCAAAGGGGATGTCGGCTGAGCAGAAAAGGGCATTCTTTGCTGCGTTGGCAAAAAAAGAGGTGCCGTTGGGCAGAATGGGAACGCCGGAAGACATCGCAGGTCCGGCTCTGTTCTTTGCCTCGGATCTCTCGTCCTACGTTACTGGCCAAATATTGTGTGTTGCAGGCGGACAACCGGGACTGACATCCGAATCAACTTTTATTTCCTCGGAAGAGAGCAGGCGATATAGATAATCTGCTTAGATTGGGATTGAATTGGGGCTTCGCGGGCAGATATTCCCGCTCACGTTGGAATTCACTCCGCATCTTAAATCTTGCGTCATTTTCTTTATCTTTGACTTCGCCTTCGGGCAGTCGTTGATATACCATATGGATTTGTTCAAAAGCGGCTCAGGACATTGACGATTGATGAATGCTCGACCGTCAAACGGTTGACAGAGAAAGGAAATTCGAACATGCCCGACGCGGAAGGCTCAATCGTAATCAAGGATTTCGGCCTGGACACTCCCACAGTCAACACTCCCTTTTTTCTTAAAGGCTCGAACGCGCTGGACTGGGGTATGCAGAATCGACTGGCCCGCATTTTCAGCCCGACCTCAGGCCGAACTGTCATGCTGGCGATCGATCACGGGTATTTTCAAGGTCCGACCTCCGGACTCGAACGTGTGGATTTGAACATTGTTCCGCTGATTCCTTTCGCCGACGCACTCATGCTGACGCGCGGCATTCTGAGGACCACGATTCCATCCTCCTCGCCCAAGGGGATCGTTTTGCGAGCCAGTGGCGGGCCCAGCATTCTCAAAGAGCTTTCAAACGAACAGATCGCAGTGGATATTGAAGACGCGCTTCGGCTGAACGTATCGGCGCTTGCAGTCCAGGTGTTTATCGGCGGCGAGTTCGAGACACAGTCTGTTCACAATATGACCCGCCTCGTGGACATCGGAAACCGCTATGGCCTCCCGATTCTGGGCGTCACGGCCGTTGGCAAAGATATGAAGCGGGATGCAAAATATTTCCGGCTTGCATGCAGAATCTGTGCAGAACTGGGCGCGCATTTGGTCAAGACCTATTACATTTCCGAAGGATTCGAAACTGTAACGGCGTCCTGCCCGGTTCCCGTTGTAATGGCCGGTGGAAAGAAGCTCCCCGAAATGGAGGCGCTGGAAATGGCTTATCGAGCCGTCAACGAAGGAGCAGCCGGAGTCGACATGGGACGGAACATTTTTCAATCCGATGCCCCGGCAGCCATGATCCAGGCAGTCCGCACGGTCGTTCATGAAAATGCAAAGCCGGTGGATGCGTTTGAGCTGTACAAGACTCTAAAAAACGAAAGCAGGCCGGCGTCCGCGAAATAATCGGCAGATGCAATACTTCTTAGTTGGCCAAATCGGGGTCGGGGTCGGTATCGGGGTCAAAAAAACCGATTCCGATTCCGACCCCGACTCTCCGACCCCGAGTGGAGCAGAAAGACGGTGCAGAATGGAAAACCGCTGGTCGGATGAAAAAGCGGCTCAATTTATCGAGCGATACGGGGCCCGATGGGGCGAAGACCTGGCGATCGGACTCTATGTGGCTTCGCTGATCGGGGCCGAGGATAAGCTGGTGCTGCACGGCGGAGGCAACTCCTCTGTCAAAACAGTTTATACGAATCTTCTGGGTGAACGCCTGCACGCGATCTACGTCAAGGCATCCGGCTATAACATGGCCCACATCGAACCCAACGGTTATACGGGTCTGGATTTGGATTACCTGAAGAAACTGCGAGCGCTTTCGGATCTATCCGACGAAGAGATGGTCAATGAGTTCCGCACTCATATTCTCGATGCGCGCGCAGCGACGCCATCCATTGAAACGCTCGTCCACGTGTTTGTCAGCGGTAAGTTCGTCCACCACACGCATCCCGACGCCATCCTGGCGCTCACCAATCAGCAGAGAGGCGAGGAACTGGTCAAAGAAGCCTTGGGAAAAAGCATTGTAGTTCTCAGGTATTTCGCCCCGGGATTCAAGCTGGCAAAAGCAATCGCCAACGCTCTGGAAGAGGATCCGACGGCAAAAGCGATCGTGCTGATGCGGCATGGACTGGTGACTTGGAGTCAAACGGCGCGTGAATCTTACGGAACCACAATCGACTTGACCAGCAAGGCCGAAAGATATCTCGAACAAAATGCCCGCCATCCGATTGTTTGCAGGATCTCCACGCCGATCTCCACAGCGGAGAAAAGGCTTGGCGAAATCGCTCCGATGGTTCGCGGACTACTGGCAAACCCCACCGGCAATCCGGACCACCCTTGGGAAAGAGTGATTCTGCGGCCGCTGATCACGAAGGACGTTCTGAATTTCGTCGATTCCGATTCCGGACGGGAACTCGCCTTAACTCCGCCGCTGACCTCGGATCACTTGATCCGCACAAAGGCGTTCTACCTCTGGGTCGCAGATCCACACTTCGATGATCACGGGAAACTCAAGGGTCAATTTTCTAAAGCGATCCAGGAATATGGAGCGGCTTATGACGCTTATGTAGCCAGATATGCCAAAGACATGCCTCCTGGAGTGGAGCGCATGGATTCCCTTCCCAGAGTAATCCTTGTGCCCGGGCTGGGCGCTCTGTGTGCAGGCAAGGATGTCTTCGCCGCCGAGATCATCCGGGATATTACGGCCCATACGCTCGCAACCAAAGCCCAGATCGCCGCAATGGGTTCTTATTGCGGGATGAGCGAGCGGGACCTGTTCGAGATGGAGTACCGCAGCCTGCAGCATACCAAGCTGCAGGGAGATAAACATCTGCCCCTGGCTCGAAAGGTGGCTCTGATCACCGGAGCTGCAGGAGCAATCGGATCCGGGATCGCGCAGGAATTTCTGGAGCAAGGCTGCCATGTCGCGGCTACAGACCTGCCGGGAGATTCTCTGACCGGGCTTGTGGAAGAATTCAGGACCCAATTTGGACCAAGAGTCATGGGAGTCCCACTGGATATCACGGATCCGGAATCGGTAACTGAAGGATTTGGCGCCGTCATCCGGGCATGGGGTGGAATTGATTTGGTGATACTGAACGCCGGGGTGGCTCACGTTTCGGCTCTCACGGAAATGACTCTCGAATCATTCCGGAAGCTCGAGAAGATCAACGTTGAAGGGACGCTTCTCGTGCTGGCCGAGTCGGCGCGGCTTTTCAAGTTTCAGGGAACCGGCGGAGACATCGTGATGGTCTCGACGAAAAATGTCTTCGCGCCCGGAGCACGCTTCGGAGCCTATAGCGCGACAAAAGCAGCCGGCCACCAGCTGGCGCGCATTGCCAGCCAGGAGCTCGCAGACATGGATGTCCGGGTCAACATGGTTGCGCCCGATGCGGTCTTCTCCCACGGCTCGCGCAAATCGGGATTATGGGCAGAAGTCGGCCCGGATAGGATGGCCGCGCGTGGGCTGTCTCCGGAGGGACTGGAAGAGTACTACCGGAATCGCAATCTCCTCAAAGCCAAGGTGACGGCTGAGCATGTGGCAAAGGCTGTCCTCTATTTTGCAACGCGTCAGAGTCCGACTACCGGTGCGACGATTCCGGTTGACGGCGGGCTCCCCGACGCAACACCGCGATAGAATCGATTGTGCCGTTGCCGCTCGTCTGTCGAGGAATAATTACGGATAATCGCGGACTGTGGATTTCGGATTTAGAGATGTCATTTCCAATCCCCAATCCGAAATCCGCAATTTTTTGGTAATAACTGAAATGATTGGATACATCAAAGGGCAGCTGCTGAAGAAAAAACCCAACGTGCTGCTTGTCGACGTCCATGGAGTCGGCTATGAAATCTTTATACCGCTGACAAGCTTCTACGAACTTCCCGCCGAAGGGAGCGAAGTATCGCTGAAGATTCACACACACGTGCGTGAGGATGCCTTGACCCTGTTCGGCTTTCACACGCAGCGGGAAAAAGATTTCTTCCTGAAGCTCATATCGATCAGCGGGATCGGGCCCAAGCTGGCGATATCAATCTTGTCGGGCGCGCAGGTGGAAGAGCTCGCACAGGCGATCGCTGAAAGCAATCTGGTTCGTCTTACAGCCATTCCGGGCGTGGGCCGCAAAACCGCGGAAAGGCTGGTGCTCGAGTTGAGGTCGCAGATTTCGCCGTTTCTTCTACCCGAGCAGGCGCAGGCTGCGAAAGAAGCCGGCGCCCCTTCCCCTCTCCAAGAGGATATCCTTTCCGCCCTCGTCAATTTGGGGTATCCTCGTGCTTCTGCGGAAAAGGCTCTTTCCGTGGTGCTGCGTTCTGCGGAATGCGAACGCACTTTTGAAGAAATTTTGCGCACGACCTTGCGGCGACTGGCCGGCTGATGCGATCGGCAGATATGGTAAAGCACGAATTGCCACACACTCTTCTGAATCCTACGTCCCAATCGGAGGAACAATCCTTTGAGCAGAGCCTTCGCCCCCAGACACTCCGCCAGTATATCGGGCAGCAGAAGGTCAAGGACAATATCGAAATCAGCATCCGGGCAGCCCTCAAAAGACAGGAAGCACTGGATCACGTGCTGCTGTACGGACCTCCGGGACTGGGAAAGACGACCCTGGCGACGATCATTTCCAATGAGATGAAGGTCAATATTCGCACTACGAGCGGCCCGGTCATTGAGAAGCGCGGCGACCTGGTCGCAATATTGACAAATCTAAAACCGAATGACGTGCTGTTTATCGATGAGATTCACCGGCTGCAGCCCGCCATAGAAGAGATCCTCTATCCCGCCATGGAGGATTTCTACATCGACCTCATCATCGGAGAGGGGCCCGGCGCCCGCAGCATTAAAATGCCGCTCCCCCGGTTCACCCTGGTAGGCGCAACAACACGGGCAGGACTTCTTACCGCCCCCTTGCGCGGAAGGTTCGGAATCATTCATCGCCTCGAGTTTTACAGCAGTCTTGATCTGCGCGTAATCGTGATTCAGTCCGCCCGAACATTAGGCGTGGTGATTGATGATGAAGGCGCCCTGGAAATCGCCTCCCGCAGCCGCGGAACGCCGCGCATCGCGAACAGGCTGCTCCGGCGCGTTCGCGATTATGCCGACGTGAAGGGAAACGGGAGGATCGACCGTTCCGTAGCCATCGATGCCTTGACGATGATGGATGTGGACACTTACGGATTTGACGAAATTGACCGCAAACTGATGCTCACCATCCTGGAAAAGTACAATGGCGGTCCTGTTGGCGTGGGTTCCCTCTCGGCAGCGATCAACGAAGACGAAGATGCCATCGAGGATATCTACGAGCCTTACCTCATCCAAATAGGATTCATCGACCGAACCCCGCGCGGAAGAATGGCCACCCGCAAAGCATTCGAACACTTCCGTGTCTCTCTTCCCACTAATCAAAAGAATCTGTTCTGAGAGCAAGAGAAAAACTCATCGGGGTCGGAATCGGTATCGGTATCGAAAAAACCCAAAAACGACCCCGATCCCGATACCGACCCCGACCCCGATTTTGAACAACTAAGTGTCTCAACAGCCCGGCTTCTTGCTGCTGTCTTCCGGCCCCTGGTTTCAGTATACTGTCTCTGCGAGCTGGCCATATGACTAGGACCATAGAACTGGAACCAAGGATCGGGAAGCTTCAACAAGCCATTGAAACGGTCGTCAAAGGCAAACCGGAAGCGGTCAAGCTGGCACTGGTCTGCCTGCTCGCGGAGGGGCATCTTCTCATCGAGGACGTCCCCGGGGTCGGGAAAACCACTCTGGCTCACTCCCTCGCGCGCGTTTTTGATTGCACTTTCCGCAGGATCCAATTTACGAGCGATCTGCTCCCATCGGATATCCTGGGAGTTTCCGTATTTAGTCAGACGGGCCAGAATTTTGATTTCCGCCGTGGACCGGTTTTTGCGAACGTCGTACTCGCGGATGAAATCAACCGCACCACGCCCAAGACGCAGAGCGCATTGCTGGAAGCCATGAGTGAAGGAAGCGTCAGCGTCGACAGCAAAACGTACCCGCTGCCCCGACCTTTTATGGTGGTCGCAACGCAAAATCCTATTGAACATCACGGAACGTATCCTCTGCCCGAATCGCAGCTCGACCGGTTTCTCCTTCGCATCAAAATGGGCTATCCGGAAAACGGCGCGGAGAAGGACATTCTCAGACGACAGAATCGAACGCCCGACGTGGAGCTGATCCAGCCGGTGATGCGCTCAGAAGAGGTTCTGGAGATGCAGTCGCTTGTCGCCGCAGTCCGTGTCGACGAGTCCCTGCTGGACTACATTATGGCCATTGTGGAAGCCACTCGTCGGTCAGAGTTCCTGATGATTGGAGCGAGCCCTCGCGGATCCCTGTCGTTGCGCAGGGCGGCGCAGGCGATCGCTTATTTTGAGGGGCGTGAATACTGTATTCCCGACGACATCAAGCGCCTGGTATTACCTGTGCTGGCCCACAGAGTAGTCGTCAGTTCCAAATATTCCTCGCCATACAAGCGCAGCGAAGAGGCAGAGGCCATTCTTGCTGAAATACTTCAGAGCGTCGAAATCCCGCTCTAATCCAGAGAGCGGCCGCAGAACACGGTTTTTCCGGCGCATCTTGCCTTTTTCCATCAGGATTACCCGCGAAGGCCTGATATACCTGACAGGCGTGCTGGTCCTGTTCATCGCCTCCATAAACACGGAAAACAACCTTCTGTTCCTGGTTCTGGCAGCCCTGCTTTCCATGATTGCCGTCTCGGGGATTATCTCGCGCAACGCGCTGAAACAGGTTTCGCTCTCGCTGCAGGTTCCGGAAAATGTGTTTGTCGGCGAAAGGGTCTCGATAAAGGTTTCGATGACAAATTTGAAACGGATCTTTCCCACCTTTTCCATCCGGGTGGAAGATCCGGAATTGGGACGGCGGCCTTCTTTGCTTTTTTTGTTAAGAAATCTGCTCAAACTGCATCCTGCGACGTCTCAAGACGAGTCATCCGACCAAGCGATGCTTCGACAGGCAGCCTATTTCCCGATCCTGCGCCCCGGTGAAACGCGTTCTGAATTGACCGTTCAGTGTTTTCCGCGCCGTGGACTTTACAAACTCGATGGTTTCTGGATTTCAACCCGTTTCCCCTTTGGTTTTTTCCAGCGCGGTGAACGTATTGGGGCGAATGGCGAAGTGCTCGTCTATCCTCAAGTGCAGGAGATCTCGGCTTTCTTCCACCTGCTTCCCTTCCTCCCGGGTCGATTGAACGGATTGCACGTGGGACCTGGCGAGGACCTGTTCTCGATCCGGAAATATCAGGAAACCGAAAGCTCCCGAATCATCGATTGGAAAGCGACTGCAAAAACCGGCGAACTGATGGCCCGTGAATACGCCCTGGATGAGGAGAGCAAATTCTGCCTGATCCTGGACACGCGGATTTTCGGTCAGACGCAGGCAGGATACGAAAACAAGTTTGAAAGAGCGGTCACTCTTGCCGCCAGCATCGCGGCGCATTTTCTAAGAGGAGGAGCCGGAATTGAGTTTATGACGGCCCATGAATATGTGCCCCGCGGCATCGGAAGCGACCATCTTTTCCGGATCCTCAGGATCCTCGCTGTTGTTCAATATGAGTTGGTCCCAAGATCGAGTTCGGAACTGTGGGCCAGCGCAGATTTTTCCGGGGCCGCGGAGCGTCAGGAGGTTGAGCAAATCCTTTCAGACAAGGTATTCAAGATCATCCTCACGTCGAGACCGAAAAGGAGCTTTCCTTCTGCGGTCTGGCGTTCTTCCCATGTAGTCTTTTTCGACGAACTATGACCTTCTCACGCTATTTTAAAGCATCATCCTGCTGCTTGATCGGCGCCGGCTTTGTTGCGCTCGCCGCGACGGGAAGCGTAGACGCGATCTCCATCGTCCTGTTCACAGCAGTATTCATCAGCAGCTGGTTTCTGGATACGGACAGGATTAGGCAGAGTATCCCTAAGTGGCTGTTGATCTGCATCAGCGGCGCTTGGCTGACTTTCTGCGCGGTGGATTACCGGTTGTTCACACGATCCCTCGTCGTAACATTTTTCCACCTTATTATCTTCGCGGCGGCGGTCAAGCTGCTGACGGTTTCGAAGGATCGCGATTATTTGCTTTTGTACCTCATCAGCTTTGCCGAGCTGCTGGCCGCATCGACTCTTACCGCCAACATTGTTTTTGCAGGCTGCTTTTTGGCGTTTCTGCTCTCCGGCATCAGCACACTGATTCTTTTCGAAATGCGCCGCACTCATGCAAGAATGCAGGACCAAACCAGAGTCCAGCCTCTCGTCGTCCCCAGGCAACTGCGGGGAACAGGGTTCGAGCTCTTTTCCCCCTTTCCCGCTGGCCTTTTCTCGGCCATCGTGATCGGAATAGCTGCGCTGATACTTGCGGTCGCAGTTCCCGTCTTTTTTCTGCTGCCCAGAGTCAATTGGGGAATGTACAGGCATCCTTCTGGAAAAACTCAGTTCACGAGCGGATTTTCGGATACGGTCGAACTGGGTCGCATCGGCGACATCAAACAATCCGATGTTGTTGTCATGAGAGTGAAAACCGACAAACCTCCTTCGGAAATGCCCCTCGATCTCAAATGGCGCGGACTTTCGTTCGATTATTACGACGGACGGGTGTGGAAACGCACCGATCAGAGCCGCCGCGCGGTTCCGATACAAGGGTGGTATTACAAGCTGGAGAATTCCACTCAAGGAACGAATTTGATTCGCCAGACATTATTTCTCGAACCCATGTCCACAGACGTGATTTTCGCTACGCACAAGGCGCTGGCCCTCTCGAGGGACGTGGGATTGCTCTGGAGAGATTCTTCCGACAGCCTTTACGCTGCCAAGCCCTTAACTGCCAAGCTCAGGTATTCCGCGGTTTCAGATCCGATTCGGCCCGATCCGTCAAACATCTCCGATTTGAGGCCGATTCCGCCCGAAGTCCAGAAAGCATATACACAGGTGCCTCCCGAAGATCCGAGGATCGCAGATCTGGCCAAACAGGTGACCCGATCCGCGAAGGACCGGTATGGCAAAGCCCAGGCGCTGGAAAAGTATCTCCGCACCCACTACTCCTACAGCCTTGTGCTTCGTGGAACTCCACACAGCCGGGATCCATTGGCAATGTTCCTCTTTGACGTGCAGAAGGGGCACTGCGAATATTTTGCTTCGGCCATGACGATTATGCTGCGCCAGATCGGAATCCCCGCCCGCCTGGTAAACGGATTCCGCATCGGAGAGTACAATGCGATCGGCAACAACTGGACCGTGCGGCAGTACGACGCTCATAGCTGGGTTGAAGCTTATTTCCCGCCTTACGGCTGGATCGAGTTTGATCCCACGCCGCCGGAACCGGAACATCCAAGATCAGCTTTTCAGCGCGTGATATCCAATCTGGCCGACGCCATTGATCTCTGGTGGTGGGACGGAGTCGTGAATTATGACTCCTCAAAGCAATACCAGGTCATCAGCGCGCTGCGAATGACGATGGAGAGTTTCCAACTGGGCATCAAAGGGCTTGCGGCTCGCACTCAAGAGAAGATTCGAACGGGAGCGGCATCCGTTCGTTCTCCGCATCTCGCATCTTCATTGGCAAGCAGATGGGCAATCTGGTTTTCGTGTATCACGATAGCAATCCTGCTGATGATCCGTCCGTTGAGGAGGAAAATATCAGACTCGGTCCGGCCCGTTCTCTACCGACGAAATGAGAAGGTTGTCGCCACAGATTTTTACAGAAGGGCGATCATTCTGCTTGGAGATCAGGGAATAATGCGCAGCTATGGACAGACTCCGATTGAATTCGCCCACAGCCTTGGAAATCACCCAGCGGCTATACCCCTTCTGTCTCTCACTCACATGTACAATGCAGTTCGATTCGGAGCCCCAGGCTCTTCCTTTAATCAGTCGGAAGCGCAAGCGTTCCTGCACACGCTTCGAGCCGCTCTGAATAAGGACGCTTCTTCGAGTCTTTGAGTCTTCGAGTCTTCGAGGTTTATTCAATCTGCATTACCTCCAAGACTCGAAACGTCAAAGACTCGAAGAACACCTGATCCTTGATACAATTTGTCGAGGGGCTTACTATTTCTAATTCCTCGGGGTGGTCGGTGGCAAAAATAGGATTTATCAGCCTGGGTTGTCCCAAAAATCTCGTAGACAGCGAGGTCATGATCGGGCTGTTGCAAGCCCAGGGTCACGTGTTGACCGCTGATCCGGCAGACGCCGAAATACTTGTGGTCAACACTTGCAGTTTCATTGCCGATTCCAAGAGAGAATCGATCGAAACCATTCTTGCCGCGGCGCAGTTGAAGAATTCAGGCTCATGCAAGAAGCTCATTGTCACCGGCTGTCTCGCCGAGCGCTACCCTAAGGAAATCCGATCGGATCTCGTCGAAGTGGATGCCATCCTAGGCACCAATCAAATCGAAGAAATCGTCCGCGCCGTTTCAGGAGAACCGATAGCGGCGCCGAATTCGTATGGCCGCAGTGACGCCGATCTTTATCTTTACGACGACACGACCCCCCGGACACTGATCGGGCCGCAATATACGGCTTATGTGAAGATAGCGGAAGGATGCGACCATACCTGTTCCTTCTGCATCATTCCCAAAATACGGGGACGGCTCCGAAGCCGAAGCATCCAGTCAATCGTAAAGGAGGCCGGCAGGCTCGCAGCGCAGGGCGTAAAAGAGATCACACTCATTTCGCAGGACACGACCAGCTACGGAACCGACCTGGGAATTCAGGATGGCCTCGCAAATCTGTTGCAGGCTTTGGACAAGATCGACGGCCTTCGCTGGATCCGTTTTCTCTATGTGTATCCGGAGCTGGTCAGCGACAAATTGGTTGAGGTCATAAATTCCAGCGAGAAGATATGCCGTTACGTGGACATGCCATTGCAGCATGCCAGCGCTGCAATCCTCAAATCGATGAGACGCGGAGGCAACCGATCAAGCCTCACTCGAATGATCAATCGGATCCGGAACAGTATACCGGGAGTGACGTTCCGAACCACAATGATCGTGGGTTTTCCCGGGGAGACCCGACAGGACTTCATCGAACTGAGAGACTTCTGCCGGGAAATGGAATTTGACCGTCTGGGAGTCTTCACATATTCCGATGAAGAGGATACGATAGCCCACGCCCTGCAAGCCAAAGTGCCGGCACGGACCGCTGAACGCAGGCGCCGTGCCCTGATGGAGCAGCAGGCAGCCATCGCCAGTCGTAAAAACCGGGAACTGGTCGGAAAGGAGTTTCCCATCCTGATTGAGGGACCTTCTCAGGAAAGCGAATTCCTTGTCCAGGGGCGTCTGGAGTCCCAGGCGCCCGAAATTGACGGGGTCTGTTTGATTAATGATTCCGATGTCGGAGAACTGCACAGTGGTGAATTCCGAACGATCCGGATTACGCGCGTGCTGGAGCACGATTTGCTGGGAAAGATCGTAAAATAAAATAAATGGGGACGCGCCCCTATTTCGTCAAATTAGCTGCGATTAGAATCGAGAGCGAAATGCAAAATAGGGATGCGTCCCCCTCAATACCTATGATCCTGAAATGTCCCCGCTGCGGGAAAGAAACGGAAAGCGTTGGCAACCCATACCGTCCCTTTTGCTCCGAGCGCTGCAAAGTGATCGATCTGGGCGACTGGATTTCAGGTACTTACCGAATTTCAAGAAAAAGCGAGGCTGAAGACGAAGACGGGGAATCGCCACCCCAAAAGGATTCCGAAAAAGAATGAAGAACCGTTTGTGCCTGATGTACGCGACCGCTTTCTATATCGGTTTCATCCCAGGGGCGCCGGGAACCTATGGCTCCCTGGCGGCGGTGCTTGCATATTCCGTTATCTACCATTTCTCGGGCAGGATTCTGCCGGCGCTTCATCTGAGCGCAATATGTCTGATCTCTTTGGCGGGCGTTTTGGCTTCTGCAGAAGTCAGCCGCAGTTCAGGCCAGGAGGATCCTTCATTCGTAGTAATCGACGAAGTTGCCGGGCAGTTGCTGACACTCCTTTTCCTGCCGGTCAATTGGCTGAACCTCGTTTTGGGATTTCTGGCTTTCCGGACATT
>JBEKKY010000034.1:0-15872 GCA_050010475.1 Acidobacteriota bacterium
GTTCTGGAAGCGGACCTGCCGGCCGAAAATGCTGCTGTTCCGGCCCGACAAGGTGGTCCTGAATTTATTAAAGGACATCCAGTTGTTTGTGCTTTTCGTGCGCGATCTGGCAAGGATTTGATTCGAAATTCGAGATTCGAAATTCGAGATTAGGGACTTAGGTCTGAATCTCGAATCTCGAATCTCGAATTTCGAATCATGCGAAGCGTATAAAGATTTACCGGCTGAAAATGCACCCATGAAAAATACGCCCGGTTCTCCTCGACTTGATATCCATCCTGTGGTGTCATGGAAATAATGTAATCGCGCCTGTCAAACCACCAGTGATGAACATCGGCGATGTTCCCTCTTGCGACAAACGTATCGTAATTGTTCCAGGCATTGAATTCGAATCCCCCCACAATCGAAAGCGGATCGACCCCGCGTTTTAGGAGGCCTCGTCCAAAGCCAAACGGGGACGCGCCTCTATCTCTGTCAAGGTTTTGATCTGTTTAGCTATCGGAGAAACAGGGGAGCGTCCCCATATCCCGAGCAGGAGGGAAAGCGGGAACGAGAGGATGAGGATATGCCGGTCGAAGAGGCCTCCCTCCTGAGTGTGACTGAAAACAACCTCGAATAGAGCAAGTGAGAGGAACGACAGGCCGACAAACAGAATCACCGCCTTGCATTTCCGGCTGATGGAATCCCTGCGCAGCCGGATAAGGCCCAGAACGCAAAGGGTCCCATAAAGGACCACGCCGACGGCAACGATAGCAGTAACGGCATACCACACCCGCGGGTAAATTGGCGTAGGCGAAGGGCCGAAGTAGGCAGGGTCAAGTGTGATGGGCCCAAGACCGCTGTCATAAAGCACATTCAGCAGAAAAGGCATCCTGGAATGATAGGGAGTGGAGGGAAGGTATTCGGCCGGTTTGTAGTGAAAGTGAAACCAGCAGACTCCCGTGACTACAACCGCGCACCAGGCCAACGGCACCCTGATCTGCACGATTCGATTAAAGCTCCGGATCATGCGAGACAACGAAGGAATCAAATAAATCCAGACCGGCGCAAGCATGAACGCAAGATAAAAGAGCATGCCGTAGCTGTTGCCGATGACCTGTCTGCTAGACAGGTGATGGAGGAGCTCGAATTTCCTGTGTACGGCCGCCGTTGCCCCTCCGTGAACCAGGATCCAGCCATAGTAACCTGCGATGAAAATACCCGCAGTGCAAAAAACGATCAACGATTCCCTCCGGCGCCTCCAAATATCCTTTTGTGAATCAAGCAGTATGCTGCAGACCAGCGCCAGAATAATAAACAGTGCCGTCTGGCGGATGAGGTATCCATACCCAAGCGTTGCGGCGCTCAATGCCAAAGGCCAGAATTTGCCTTCGTCGAGATGAAGCAGATAAAGATACAACGCGAGCGCAACAAAAAAGATAAAAGGAACTTCCGTCATGTATGTAAAAGACAAGCTGAACTGGAGCGGGTTGAATACCCAGGCGAGGAGCGTGATGGAGGCCAGGAGCCTGCCGCAGCCGATGCGCATAAGAATTCCCCAAAGCAGCAGGACAGTGCAGCAGGACAGAAACAACGTCGAAATTCGGAGCACTAAAAAATGAAAGGAGAAAATCCGGGTCAGCAGACCGCCATAAAGCGCTTGTCCCACAAGGCTAGGCGCGCTCCATGCGTCCACCCTGAAGCCCTGGCCCGACCCAAGCGCGAACGCCGATCGCGAGTAGCTCCAGTCATCATTGAGGGGAAACTCACCCTTGGGATTGGCAGCCAGAATGCAGAGGATATACAAGCCGAGAATGGCGAAGCACGGCCAATTTTTGCGCAGGAATATCATGAACCCAGTCCAAACAAAAACGCCACGGATTCCACGGATTTCACAGATTATAATCCGTGATATCCGTGGAATCCGTGGCGTTTTAAACTAGAATTTCGGATCTACTTGGCTGAACGTTCTGCAGAGAGGGATTTGTCTCTCGGAATGCTGAGATAACCTCCCGCTTTGTTCTTCTGAACCCAATTGATTACAACCTCATATCGCACGCGGTTCTGGCCGACGAGGAACTGAATGGGTTCATTGATGACCCGATCCTTCTTTTCGAGCGCGCTGTCGTCCGCCATGATTTTAATGCTGAACCGGTTCTTTTTGGGATCAGTCTTCGTCAGTACGAGGCGGATATCTTCTACCTTCGTCTGCTCATCCTTCTTCGGGAGCGTGAATTCGAAATAGTCGCGCTCACCCTTCAGCCGCAGTTGGGAAAGTTCTGATGCATTTTTTGCAACGGCTGCGCTCAGCGTATCCCGCACATCCACAAGCTGGCGCTGAGTGCCTTCCAAATCGCGGCGGGTTGCCTCCAGGTCGGATTTCACTGCGGAAACCTGGGTTTTTACTCCCCCGACTTCGGTGTTTACCTGGCCGATTTTATTGTCGGCTTCGCTTTTCGCCGCCTGCACTTGTGCCGCTACCTGGGCAGTATCGGCTTTGTCCGCAATAACCTTGGATAATTCACTTTTTGTTTTCTGCCCCTCGGCCTGGATCTGCATCGCAGTCTTTTTTAGTTCCGCCTTCGTGTTTCCGACGGCTTCCTGAGCCCCGACCAAGTCCGTCTTCAAGTTCGAAATCTGGCTCGTGAGAGAAGCTTCACCAGTTTTGCTCTTGCTCTCGAGGCTCTGGATTTGATCGGCGATCTGGGCCAGTTGAGCCTGAGTGTTCTTCTTTTGCTGGGAGGCATCAAAGAAAAGGTAGATAACTGCCAAAAGCAGAACGATCAGTAGAACAAATTTTAATGTTTCCGGAATTAAAGGCTTTTCCGGAAGGACAGGTTTTGGTTGATTTGGATTGAATGTACTCATAACACCTCCTAGATGTGTCGGGGGCTGCCGGACTGACGTCCCCACAGGGTTTATATGATAGGCTAAGGGGGCTCAAAGTTCAAACAAATGGCAAATGGAGGCGTTTCCCGGTTTCGTCCCTTTGCTTTCTTTCCACACATTGCACCGCCGAAACAAGGAAGCGTCCCCGATTCGGGGATTTATCGATCGGCAACTGGATTGTTCTCCTGAACGGCAACAGTCCCATTTCGAACCGCAACTCTCTTTTTGGTGACGAAATAGCCAATCAGAGCCGTAAGGATGCTCGCCCCAACCCAAAGATTTAGAGTGGGGGATTGCTTAAATCCGAAGTAAAGCATCACGCCTGAGAGCAGGAGATAGAACAGAGCCGCAACCCGGCCTGCGAGAGCCGGACGCGCGAACTCCTTTCTCCTGAACCAAATCCAGAACAATGAAAAGACAGTCAGGGCTGAAAAAAGTGTGAGAATTGCTCCGACATTGTTGAGAATTTGCTGTAACTGATAGGCAAAGACAAGGAACAGGGCGATCGCACCCTGGAGAATTACTGCGCCGATCGGCGGACGTCCTTCTTTGGCTTGCAGAACTCTAGGCAAAAAACCGTCCCTGGCCATCGCCGCATAAACCCGCGGTCCCAGAAATGTCATGGCGCTAACAGCGGAAATGAAGGCAATAATTGCCAG
The DNA here is from genome assembly GCA_050010475.1 of Acidobacteriota bacterium. GTDB lineage: Bacteria > Acidobacteriota > UBA6911 > UBA6911 > UBA6911 > UBA6911. The sequence goes on from JBEKKY010000034.1 coordinate 3,528, forward strand.
GATTGACATGCAGGCCGCACCGAGGTCGCCCACAAGACTTTTCATGATCAAATGGCCAAGTGTCACTCGAGCGCTTTCATACGTGAATACCACTTTGCACTGTTCGGGGGTCAGGTTCGCCACAAAAACCCAGTTGACAAAGAGGTACAACACCCCGACGATCGCACAGCCGAGCATCATGGCGCGAGGCACATCACGCTTGGAATTCCTGAATTCGGACGCTGCATAAACTGCTGCGTTCCAGCCACTGAATGCAAAAGCGATGTAAAAAAGATTCTGCATGAATGGGCCCAGAGGAAAACGTGACGGATGGGTGGGCGGCTGCCACTGGGGCCAGGCGTTGTGTCCGCCTGCCAGCCCCGCTACCACAAATCCGACCACCAACGCGATTTTTACAATCACGAGAACATTCTGGGCAGTCACTGAAAATCGAAGGCCTATGGCATGCATTCCGGTCAAAAGTATGATGATTAGAGCGGCAAAGGTCTTAGGATTAACGGACAAATTCAAGGTGTTGGCAAAGGCGCCCGCAGCGAAAGCATCAATGGCGATCGGCGCGGAAAACCCCAGCAGGAGTGAAGCCCAGCCTGCCAGATAGCCTAGAGCGGGGTGGATCAAGGTGGAAAGATAACGGTACTCACCTCCCGAACTCGGAACTAATTTGGCAATTTCGGCATACGCTCTTGCTCCTGAGAGGGCGAGAAAAGCCCCGATCGCCCATGCCAGCAGTATCTGTTTGGGCGTCAACTCCTGCGCCATGAATCCCGTGCTCAGAAAAACACCGGCGCCAATCATATTGGCGATAACCATTCCCATTCCAGAGAACAATCCCAGTCGATGATCTTTCATTAATCCGAACCTCTTTCACATCGCACACTCGTATACGCCCAATTTCGCCACAAGAGTAACCGCAAACGAGAAGGTATGGAACAAAAAATGTTTTCCGCTCCCCGTTCGCGGTTCGACCGAAACCCCAACGGGGAACAGGAAACGCTTGATCATTTGCCGCGCACCGCGTTACCCTTGGAGATATGATGAAGATACTTGGCATTACGGCTCATCCGGATGATGAAGTCGGCGCTTTCGGCGGAACTCTGCTGCTATATCATTCGCGGGGAATTGAAACTTTTGTTATATGTCTTACGCCGGGACAGGCCGCGTCAAACAGGGGAAGTGCCCAGTCGGATGAGGAGTTGGCAGCGCTCCGCCGCGCTGAGTTCTTCGCCTCATGCAGGGTGCTCAACGTGACCGGCGCCCAGATACTCAATTATCGTGACGGCGCACTGGACCGGGCCGATCTTTTTCAGGTCGTGGGTGATTTGACTCAACGCATCCGCGAGATCCAGCCGGACATTGTTTTGTCGATGGGCCCGGAAGGTGCAATTACAGGTCATTCGGATCATTCAATGGCTTCGCTTTTCGCTACGATGGCATTCCACTGGGCTGCGCGCAAAGATCGATATCCCGAGCAGCTGAAGGAAGGGCTGGTGCCCCATCGGGCACGGAAGCTTTATTACTCCACCGCGGCATTTGTGTTGCCGGATCGACCGCCCGTCTCTCCTCCTCCGTGCACGACAACCATTGATATCGCGCAATTCGTTGAAGGGAAAATCAATGCGTCCCGGGAGCATGTCACTCAGGCGCCACTGATGGCGCGGTTTGCGAAAGCAATGCGCCAGTTCGGCAAGAAAGAGCTGTTCCATCTGGCCGCAACAAACGAGCCCATAGTGCTGGAGCTTGAGACCGATTTGCTGGCCGGAATCCAAAAAAAATAGAAATACAGAATTCAGGAGTCGGAAATCAGGAAGAAGGCAGCAACGCAAATTCTGACTCCTGAATTCTGTATTCTCATGTTCTATTTCCTGCAATTTCTTTTAAATCAACATTCTGATTGACATCGGGCTCTTTACAAAAGTAGTATAAACCGTGTCCGGATCGGGTGACGGCCGCCAGTGTTTTGGCGGCTTTTTCATTTCCTGGTCATTACCGGATCGAGCAGGAAACAGCTAAGGCTTAGGAGGAATAGCATTCGCATGGAAATGGAAAAAGAGACTGGGAAGGTGAAATGGTTCAATAACGCCAAAGGTTATGGATTTATTGAGAGAAGCACCGGCGGTGATGTGTTTGTCCACCATACAGCAATTCAAATGAACGGCTTCAGAACTTTGTCGGAAGGCGAAACCGTAGCATTTACCGTAACCAGAGGCCCGAAAGGTTTACAGGCGGAAAACGTAACAAAAGCTGAAGGCGAATAGACGGGTGCGCCCTCTTGGACTTAAATACTGGAGGACCCAGCATTTCCCGCACTTGGTCTGCCGACTGATTATCGCGCGCCCTGAAATCCACCTTAAGGTCTCGCGGGATTTTCATCGCAGCTGTTGGCGGATATATCTGCACATGGCATAGCCGAGGACTATATTAAACGGAAACACCCCTGACGTGTAGTGACCGCAGCGCAGGGTAAATGTGGAATGCGGCAGCCGGAGCTTCCGGAAGTCGTGCAGCACTTCCCGCGACAAATCCGGCGGGAATGTATAGTCGTAAAGCGCTTGAACCAATAGGGTGCGTTTGCCGGTTCCGACCAGTTTATTGAAATAGGCCTTCGGACTGATCGGCATCCAGATCTCCCGCAATTCATCCAATCCGATATTGCCGTCCAGTCCTTCTCGCACATGCCGAGTCGAAATTCCATTCCAAACGACATCCGCAAAATAAGGCGAAATATGGTTCTGAACGCTCAGCGCAAGCCGGGGATCGTGCGCATTTACAATGAGAGCCACGCAGGAACCGATGCTGGTTCCCAAGATTGCAAACTTCGTGTACCCTTGAGATTCAAGCCAATCCAGCGTTGCTCTCGAGTCGACAACAGCCTGACGCACAGCCTGGAGCGTTCTCCCCAGATTGGGCGATAGCATATAGTCGGCTCGAACCAAATCTTCAGGCATCCTCCGATCGTGATATGGCAGGCTCAACCGCAAAGCGGAGAGACCAAACAAATTCAGCAGTCGGCATAGCGACATGTGCCCCTGCGCATCGGCGTTCCATTGCGGCAGAACAAGGACAACTCGTCCTCCTGAATTCGCCGGGAAATACCGTCCGTGGACGGTATTGTTTTGCGGATAGATCGTCGGCAGCGGCGTTGTAAAAGTAAGATGATTCCCATCCAGCCGCCAATCGCTAACAGGATTGTAGGAATAATAGGAATCGCTGGCTGCAATTGCCTGTTTCGCGTAGTCCAAAAGATAATCCTTTGGATTAGCGGTCGGCTTCCCTCCGGGAACAAACTCCAGACCCCACTCAAAAGGGCGTATTTCCCGGTTGGTGTCCCGTTTCGAAAGTCGTTGTTCCCAATGGAAGAAAAGCCGTGACAGCACAAGTCCCCCTCTTTTGGAGAAGGGACTAATTTAGCAAAAAACGCCACCGATTCCACGGATTTCACCGATTTCAATCCGTGCAGTCCGTGGAATCCGTGGCGTTTTGCCGGCGCTGTTATCTGAGTGGACTGCGGACAGGCCGAGGCTCGTAATAATAGCCTTTGCGATAAATGATCTTGCTGGCGGGCTCAAGATACTCAATGGAAATTCTGTGGTAGGAATTGGGAAGTAGTTTCTGGTTTGAAACGTAGGTCAGGTAGTATTTGCTTTTCAGCTCCCGGGCAACCTCCTCATAAACGTCTTTGATTTGTTCATAATCGGTCGGGAAAAAACAGCGGCCGCCGGTTCTTTCCGCCAGATCCGTCATTTCAGCTTCTCTCTTTTTGAAAAACTCCTCGATGTAATCCTCGTCGGAACCGAACAGGCGCTTGTAAATATCGTTGAGCATGATGACCCGCCGCTCATTTTTCGCCTGTTCCCGGACCATGACTGTCTTGGAAACCACATAGAGAGAAGCCTGGGATTGTACGATGGTCAGTGCGGCGTCGTTGAAATCCACGCTGCTCTGGTTGTTGAGACAATCGGTAAGCAGAATTATGGCTTTGCGCCCGTCAATCCCCTTAAGCTGGTCCCTGGCCGCCACATACATTGCATCGTAAAGCGCAGTCCTCAGTCCTAGATGGATTTTGCTGAGAGCTCTGCGTACGTTTTTCACATTATCCGTCCAATCCAGCGTCTGGTTGACTTCATCGTCAAATGTGATAATCGAAATGCGGTCTCCATGAGATAACGCCTCGGCAAATCCCTCTGCCGCATCCTTGATCTTTTTCAACTCTGATTTTTCGCTCGTGCTTGTGTCCAGCAGCATCACAACGGACACAGGATTAGTGTCGATGCCAAAGCTGCGTATTTGCTGCGCAGCCTGATCTTCCCATACTCGGAAATTCTCGCCGCGCAGCGAGCTAACCAGGTCCCCCAAGCTATCGAACACGCTGATCGGAACTTTTACGAGGTTGACCGAAACGGAAAAAGTCGAAGGATCGGAATCCTGGATTGCAGGTCGGCTCGCAGCCGCAAAAATGGTCAACAGTAGCGCCAAAGCAAGCACTCTTTGCAACATCATTCAAATTGTAGCACGACTCCCTTTCCCGTTCCCCGTTCCCCGTTTCCCGTTGAGGTATCATTAAAGGCTAGGGTTCAAATCGGGGTCTGCTTTTGCAGGAAAAACCGATTCCGATACCGACCCCGATAAGAAACCCAACGGGGAGCGGAAAGCGGGAAACGGCTTTTATGAAACAATTCTGATATGCTTGTGTCTGAATAGCAGAAGAATGGGTGAGACTTATGTCTTGGTTGCGATTTTCTGTTGTTTTGCTGACGCTAACCGGGGCCCTGTGGGCTCAATCAACATCAAATCAGTCGCCGACTGCGGGACAACCGCCAGCCGGCAAAGAAGTCACGCAGAGCTCAAGCATTCCGCCGGAGGAAATCATCAAAAAGTTTTCCGCCAAGGAAACGGAGTTTTACGAAGCCTGGATGCAGTACACTTATCACCAGACTGCTGATCTTCGGCTCCTTTCGTATGATGGTGTGCCCAAGAATGAATACCAGACTACCATTTCCGATATTGTTTTTAAGGATGACGGTACTCGGGATGTGCTGATAAAGCGGAGGGCCGGCAATTTACACACCCTCGGCTACACTCCGGAAGACGAGGAGGTCATCAACAATCTTCAGCCGTTTGCCCTGACTGAGAAAGAGCTGCTGTTCTACAATTTGAGCTACCAAGGAAAAGAAAAGGTGGACGAGCTGAATTGCTATGTTTTTTCAGTGGCTCCCAAGAGCATTAACTCCAAAAGCAAGAAGATGTTCTTCGAAGGGAAAATCTGGGTAGACGATCAGGATCTCCAGATCGTGCGTACGGTCGGAAGACCGGTGCCTCAGAAGAAAAGCAACCAGTTCCCCGAGTTTGAAACGATCCGGCAAATGGTCGACAAACAATATTGGTTCCCGGTTTGGACCCATGCCGATAGCCATCTGCACTTTGGTGGGGATACTGCACATCTTGAAGAGACTATCACGTACGAAGATTACAAGCGGTTTGCATCCAAGACCAGCATTCAGTTTGAGCCGGTCGAAGAAAAGCCTGCCGGAGAGAAAAAATAATCAAAAAGCGGACATCTATCAGCAAACGATGTGCTGCTGACAACCGATGGCTGATAGCTGACGGCTTAATGATCTGATTTGGTGAATTTCAGCGCGGCGGAATTGATGCAGTACCGCAGCCCCGTAGGATCCGGGCCGTCTTCAAAAACGTGTCCGAGATGCGCGTCGCACCGGCTACAGAGCACTTCCACCCTTTTCATCATGTGACTGTGATCCTCTTCTTTCCGGATGTTGTTCTCGGACACCGGAGCGAAGAAACTGGGCCATCCTGTTCCCGAATTATATTTGCAGTCCGAGCGGAACAGTTCATTGCCGCAGCAGGCGCACCGGTACATTCCCTTTTCATGGTTATCCCAGTGCTCGCCGGTGAAAGGTCTTTCGGTTCCTTTCGTGCGGGTTACCCTGTACTGTTCAGAAGTCAGATCCCTTTCCCATTCCGCTTTTGATTTTACGATTTTTCCCGACATTAGTTTTACTACACCCGAGATCATTATACCTTAACGTAGGTCCGAAAGAAAAAACGCCACGGATTCCACGGATTTCACAGATTCAAATCCGTGTTAATCCGTGGAATCCGTGGCGTTTTTTCCCATCACATGTGGAGTGGAAGAATGCTTTTAATCCGAAATCCACAATCCGTAATCAAAATGGTATGATATCCGGGCACGCCAAAATTGGCGGTGTGGACATGGAGGACTTTTACAGTGACTCTTCCTAATTTTGCTTTTTTCAAAGGGCGAATTGTTCCTTACAGCGAAGCCAAAGTCGGCGTTCTCACCCACACGTTAAACTACGGCACAGGTGTATTCGGCGGGCTGCGCGGATACTGGAACGAAACGGAAGGACAGTTGTTCCTGTTCAGGCCCCATGATCATTTTCGCCGTTTTCTGGAATCTGCAAGTCTGCTGTTGATGGAGTTTCCGTACACCGAAGATCAGCTCACCCGGTTCACTATTGAGCTTCTCAAGGCCGAGAAGTTCCGCACCGACTGCTACATCCGGCCGATAGCCTATTTTGGGGACGAGATCATCGGAGTGCGGCTGCATGACCTGAATCCCGAGATCACTATTGTCTCTATTCCATTTGGACAATACGTCGAAAACGAAGAAGGGAGCCACGTGACGATTTCGTCCTGGAGGCGCATCGACGACAATATGATTCCGGCTAGAGGGAAAATTTCGGGCGCTTATGTGAATTCAGCCTTCATAAAAACGGATGCCCAGCGGGCCGGTTTCGACGAAGCCATCGTGCTGAACCAGGACGGCCACATCGCCGAAGGATCTGCGGAGAATCTCTTTATCATTCGCAAAGGGATTGTGTGTACGCCGCCTGTGACTGACAATATCCTCGAAGGGATTACCCGCCGAACGGTCATGATGCTTCTGCGGGATGAGCTGGGTTTGGAGGTTGTGGAACGTTCGATCGACCGAACCGAGATCTATCTGGCGGAAGAAATTTTCTTCTGCGGAACCGGCGTTCAGATCGCCGCTATCACCAAAGTCGACCATCGCCCAATCGGAACGGGACAGCTCGGATCGATTACGGCGAAATTACGGGATATTTACTTCGATGTCGTCCGCGGATGCGCACCGAAATACCGCGAGTTCTGTTTCCCGGTGTATTAAACCAATGGGGACGCCTCCCTTTTCGCCAGTTTAGCTTTGCTAGAACCGCTATTGCACTGGCGAAAAGGGAGGCGTCCCCACTTATTTTTTCCGCTGCCTGCCGTAAATCCGATTCATTTCACGCAGTCGTCTCGCCAGCTCGGGCTCTAACTGGTCTTCCCGCATTCTCCAGCGCCAGTTGTTTTCCGTTGTCGCCGGGATATTCATGCGCGCCTCCGATCCCAGACACAGGATATCCTGCATCGGCACGATTGCCGTGTCCGCAACAGACGATAGAACCAGGCGAATGAATCCCCAGACAGCTTCTTTTGCAAGAATACCCATATATTGTAGTGCTGATTCCCCTTCGTCTTTCGTCCGCTTTGACGAAAACCATCCCGCGGTCGTATCGTTGTCATGAGTACCGGTATAGACGACACAGTTTTGAATGAAATTGTAGGGCTTGTGCGGATTATCCGGATATGAATCGCCAAATGCGAACTGCAGCACGCGCATGCCCGGAAATCCCCATCTGTCCCGAAGTTGGAGCACCTCGGGTGTAATATAGCCAAGATCCTCCGCAATGAACGGCAGCTTTCCGAGAGATTTATTCAAAGCCTGGAACAGACGATCTCCGGGGCCCTCAACCCAGCGCCCCTTTACAGCGGTCTCGGATCCGGCCGGAATTTCCCAGTATTTCTCGAATCCCCGGAAATGATCGATTCGGACAATATCCACCATATCCGACATGGACTGCATTCGATCGATCCACCAACGATAGCCGGTTTGCTCCATCACATCCCATCGATAGAGCGGGTTCCCCCAGCGTTGACCGGTTTCGCTGAAGTAATCGGGCGGCACGCCGGCGATCGTCTTCAGGTATCCGTTCTCATCGAGATCAAACAGCTCGGGATTTGCCCGGACATCGGAACTGTCGTGGGCGACAAAAATCGGAATGTCCCCAATGATTTCAATTCCCCGTTCGTTGCAATATTTCTTGAGCGACTGCCATTGTCTGAAAAATTCAAACTGAATGAATTGCTGATCCAATATTTCCTGGGGCTTAGCCTCTGTTTGAACATTCCACTCGGTCCAGGCCGAACCGGCATTCGCTTCTTTCAACGCTGCGAATTCGGCATAATCATCAAGCCAGGGCTTCATTCGAGAACAGAAGTCCATAAACTCCTGCCGGAGAGGGTCCCAATCCCGTTTAAAAAAATTCGCAGCCGCCTTCTTAACAAGTCTCATTTTGTATGGGACAACCGCATCAAAGTCGACCGCGGATTCCGGAAACTTTGGAGCGTCCTGCAAATCGTCGGCTGAAAGCAATCCCTGGTCGGAAAGGGATTGAATGCTGATCAGAAGAGGGTTCCCAGCCATGCTGGAATATGCCTGGTATGGAGAGTGCCCCAAACCTGCAGGGCCAAGCGGAAGAATTTGCCAGAGCTGATGCCCGCTTTCCTCCAGAAAATCCGCAAAGCGATAGGCCCAGATCCCCAGGTCGCCGATGCCCGACTCACCCGGGAGGGAAGTGGGGTGTAGCAAAATGCCGCTTCTTCGCATAAAAAGAAGTCAGGAGCCAGGAGTCAGAATTCAGGAGACCGATATGGTTTCCTGAGTCTTATGATACCAGTAACTTGTCGATTGGGAACACCGGGAGCGTTAGAGGATATTTTGTTGGGCGGCTTTGACCGGGAGCGCCGGGCGCTTCCGGCAAAGCATTTTGAATTCTGACTCCCGGCTCCTGGTTTTTTTACGAGCAGCCGCTGGTCTCCCCGCAATTCATGCATTTGTAGCAGGAACCGTTGCGCACCATGATGCTGCCGCAACCGGCGCAGGTCGGCGCATCATCGAGCGCATACATGGATTTGAGGTCGTTGAGAGGCGCAGAGCCGAATTTCGGCTCCTGCTTCTTTTCCTCCGGCCGCGGTTCTTCTGTGACGTGAACGCCGGCCTGAACCTGCTCTTCAACAGGCAGGAACTTGGATGCGAGCCATCGGAAGATGTAATCGACAATCGACTTTGCGAAAGGAACCGCCGAATTTCCCGTATGGCCGGAAGGTTCGAACCGGACATGGGAAAACTTGTCGATCAGCACTCGCAGGGGAACTCCGTATTGAAGTGCAAGGGAAATGGCGGTCGCAAACGAGTCCATCAGTCCTGAGATGGCACTCCCCTCTTTCGCCATCACCAGAAAGATTTCGCCCGGCTGTCCGTCGTCATACATCCCCACCGTGATATAGCCCTCATGCCCGCCGATGCTGAACTTGTGCGTGATGGCATTTCGCACTGCCGGGAGTTTTCGTCGCACCGGTTTGAACACCGAGGCGGCTGTTTGGGATGGGTCTTTCGCTTTTGTCCCCTGTCCTGCATTCAGCGGCTGTGTTTTTTTGGAGTTGTCGCGGTAAATGGCGATTGCTTTCACACCCATCCGCCATGCTTGCATAAAGAGATCGGTGATCTGTTCAACCGTTATGCTTTCGGGCACATTCACGGTTTTCGAGATTGCACCCGAAATGAACGGCTGAACCGCGCTCATCATCTTAATATGACCCAGGTAGTGGATGGAGCGCGACCCGCGCTGGGGTTTGAAAGCGCAGTCGAACGCGGGCAAATGCTCCGGCTTCACCGAAGGAGCGCCTTCAATCGTGCCGTTTTCATCGATGAACTTTGTGATGGCGCGAATTTCCTCTTCGTTGTAGCCCAACTTGGAAAGGGCGGAGGGGACCGTGTTGTTTACAATTTTCATCATCCCGCCGCCGACCATTTTTTTAAACTTTACCAGAGCGAGATCGGGTTCCACGCCCGTTGTGTCACAATCCATCATGAAACCGATCGTTCCGGTCGGCGCCAGCACGGTCGCCTGAGCATTCCTGAAACCGTTAACAGTCCCTTCGAGCACAACCAGATCCCAGCATTCCTGAGCCGCCCTCATCAGATCTGGGGGGACGTTGTTTGGACTGATGTTCTGCACTGCGGCCCGATGCATGCGCATCACCTCAAGGAAAGGCTCGCGGTTCGCAGCATAGCCGGCAAAAGGCCCAAGCTTGCCCGCAATACGGGCCGATTGCAGATAGGCCTCGCCGGTCATTACCGCGGTGATGGCAGCGGCGAAATTCCTTCCCTCATCACTGTCGTAAGCCAGGCCGTTATACATCAGCAACGCGCCGAGATTCGCGTAACCAAGACCCAGAGGCCGGTAATCACGGCTGTGTTTCCCAATCTTTTCGGTCGGGTAACTCGCGCTGTCCACCATGATCTCTTGGGCAGAAATCAGTATGTCTACGGCCTTTCGGAATCCCCGGATATCAAATCCTCCCTTGGAATCGGCGAATTTCAGCAGATTGAACGAGGCCAGGTTGCAGGCAGAGTCGTCCAGGAACATGAATTCGGAACAGGGATTCGAGGCATTGATCCGTGCGGTGTTTTTGCAGGTGTGCCAGCGGTTGATCGTCGAATCGAACTGCATTCCCGGATCCCCACAGGTGTGGCAAGATTCGGCAATCCTTCGCATCAATTCCTTTGCGGGATAAGTGTCGATGATCTCTCCGTTGGGCCGTTCCCGGGTCGCCCATGTTCCTTCCTGTTCGACCAGCTTCATGAATTCATCGGTTACACGGACACTGTTATTGGCGTTCTGGAAAAAAATGCTCCCATAAGCTTCTCCATCCACGGACCCATCGTATCCCGCATCCATCAACGTCCAGGCTTTCTTTTCTTCCTTGGCCTTGCATTCAATGAATTCCACAATGTCCGGATGGTCGATGTTCAGGATGACCATTTTGGCGGCCCTGCGAGTCTTGCCGCCGCTCTTGATGACGCCCGCAAAAGCGTCGAAGCCTTTCATGAAGCTGACCGGTCCCGATGCGGTCCCGCCGCCCGAAAGCTTTGCCCGAGACGAGCGCAGGGGAGAGAAATTGGTCCCGGTTCCCGAGCCGTATTTGAAGAGCTTCCCTTCCGTGCCGGCGAGATTCAGAATTGAGTCCATCGTGTCTTCGACGGAGTTGATGAAGCATGCCGAGCATTGAGGATTGGGTTCGATTCCGCAGTTGAACCAAACCGGGGAGTTGAAGGAGGCATACTGATTCAAGAGCAGAAACGCGAGCTCATCATGGAACGTCACGGCATCTGCAGCGGACGCAAAATATCCTCTCTGAACGCCCCATTCAGTGAGAGTACGAACAACCCGTTCAACCAGCTGGCGCACACTCCTTTCCCTTTGCGGAGTCCCAACCTGACCGTGGAAATACTTCGATACCACGATGTTTGCAGCGGTCTGCGACCAGCTCTTGGGGATTTCCACTCCCTCCTGCCGAAACAGAACTTCCCCTTTTTCATTCGTGATCGAGGCTGAGCGGATCTCCCACTCAATTTCATCGTAAGGACTGCTACCCTCTCTAGTAAAATGGCGAGGAAATTCGAGCCTTCCGCTGCTCTTTTGCCGTTCAGCAGCCAATGCAGCAGAAGCGACACTTTCCATGGGCAACGATTGATTACTACTCATGAGAGAACGCCTCCTACAGTTACGAGAATCCGCGTGATAAAAGATCTCAAATAGGGCTTAGGGGTCCGCACGGGCCCTTCGTGCTCCAATATTGAATGTGTTCGGGGTTTTACACGAATTCCCGCCGCCATGTCAAGAAAATATCACTACATATGGTACCCCGGAATCGTCACAACCACAATATCTAGCACCAGAACTCCTTAGGTATTAAAATTTTAGAGCATTCACGCCCAGTGAAAAAATCCGTTGTTAAACCACGCGTTTGACATCGGCAGGAAGATTCGTCCACAATGAAAGCCCTGATGGACATGGCAGGCACTGGAAGAAACCATGATTAAATATCTTGTTTTTGATATCGAAACAAGAGTGGACAAGCACCTCGTAAAGCAGGTTTATGATCCTGATAATTGTCTGACGCTGGATCAGGCATACGATACTGCACGGGATCAAATTCTGGAGCGAAGCGGACAGCAGAGTGATTTTTTTCCGATTCCCTTCCATATCCCGATTGCAATCTCCACTCTCCAGGCGGACGAGAAATATCGGATCCGGTCGATTGGCTGCTTCGGGGCCGATCGATTTTCCGAAGCTGAACTTGTCAGCAAGTTCTGGCAGACATTCGAGGGCACCCAAACGCTCGTGAGTTTCAACGGACGAACCTTCGACCTGCCGCTTCTCGAGAGCATGGCCCTAAAGC
>JBEKKY010000035.1:0-15499 GCA_050010475.1 Acidobacteriota bacterium
TGATGAGATCCGAAGCGAACTGTTTTTCCGCGAAGTCTGGGAACCCTGGATCAGCCGTGCCTTGGAGGAGCGCAAGCCCGCGCTTGAAAAGGCATTGAGGGGCGGGATGACCCTGGCAGTCCTGCAAGAGTTAGCAAGGACTTTGCGTCTGAGCGGTCAAGCCGTGCGCGCGCTGGAATGCGACTCTCCGCCTGAAGAGGATGATACCCGGCGAAAAATGGGTGATTTGCTCCGGCAAGGGCTTGAATTAATCAAGCAGGTTCGAAATCCGGCAGACAAGCTGCTCGAGCATCTGGAGAGAGTGATCCAATGGCTTAAAAATCCTGACCCAAAGGGTTCAAAGCCGTCAAAACCGGGAAGAGCCGGATCGGCTGCAAATTGGGCTGAAGGCAAGAAAACGGTAGAGGAGGTGCAAGCATTCATCCGGAGAGTTGCGGATTTTTGCGAAGCGTATCAGAAGCTGCCGTCCCAGAGGCTGCTGCATGAAGTGATCACTTGGATGAGGGCCGAGTTCCTGCCTGAATGGGAAAGCCGGAAACGAAGCAGCGGATTACTCGATTTTGACGATCAGCTGTGGATGGCACGCGACCTCCTGCTCAAAAGCAAGGCTGTGCGCCGCGAATTTCAGACGCGTTATGCCACCCTGCTGGTTGATGAATTCCAGGACACCGATCCCGTTCAGTGGGACATCGTCCGCCTGCTGTCGTCAACCGACCTCGATGGAACGGACATTTCCCGGCTGCGGCCTGGTCCGGGGAGGCTGTTCATCGTCGGGGATCCCAAACAGTCGATCTATCGCTTTCGCAGCGCAGACATCGAGACATACCTCGAAATTGCGGATCCCGCAAAGATGCAGTCCCTGGGGCTCGAGCAGCTTCACTTGACCACGAATTTTCGTTCCGTCCCATCCATCCTTCGTTTTGTTGACGCAGCCTTTACAGGCATCATGACCGCCCCGGCAGACGGTTGCTACCAGCCGGATTATCTGCCGTTCTGCGATCAGGGGAATCGGACGACAGAGTTGAGTCCCCCCTCCGTTCATTTTCTTGGAGACCGGAAAGATGAGGGCAGTTCGAACGGAACCGTTCGCGGGTTTCTGGAATGTGAAGCTTCAAGGATCGCCGGCCTGATAAACCAGATCCAAGGTTCGGCCTCCTGGAAAATCCAAGAAGGCGGCGAAGGGGAAGTCTGGCGTGTGCCCCGGTATGGCGATATCGCAATCCTGCTGCCGGTGCTCAGCCGCGCCGATATTTTGGAAGACGCACTGCGCGAAATGGGAATTCCCTATGTTCTGGCAGGGGGCAAATTCTATTATGCCCGCAGCGAAGTTTCTTCAGCCATTACGGTTCTGCATGCCGTGGCCAACCCGAATGACGCGATCGCTCTCTATGGGGCGCTCCGTTCCATCTTCTTCGGTTTTTCTGATGAAGAACTGTTGCAGGCTCGCGTACAGGGTCAGCGGCTGGATTATCGCGCGCGCGTTCCGCAGGAATCTCCGCTTTTTCATCCTTTTGAAATCCTGCGTGATCTGCACCGGTTCCGTCACGATCGACGCGCTTCTGAAACTCTTGAAGTTTTGCTTCAGAAGACCGGCGCTCGCGAGGTATTGGCCGCGCGCGGCTTTCAGTCATTGGCAAACTTGAACAAGCTGGCCCGCACACTTCGCTCGTTCCAGGGAGAGGAGACATTTTCAAGAACAATTGACGTCTTGAACACAATGGACGAGGATGGCCTGGCTGAGAGCGAAAGCCGATTAATGGAAGAACGCAGCGATGCAGTCCGGATCTTGTCCATTCATAAGGCGAAGGGTCTCGATTTCCCGATCGTCTTTGTTGCCGGACTCGGGATCAAGAAGAGAACTCGAAATCGAAACCTTCTGGCCGATTTTCACCGGGAAAAAACCTTCGGACTCAGCGTCGGCTCGAGGGACTCGGGTTTGCAGACGCCTGGATGGAAAGAATTGGCCGATGAAGAGCGAAAACGGGAAAATGCGGAATTGGTCCGCCTCCTTTATGTTGCCCTGACGCGTGCACGGGATCATCTGATACTTTGCACCCATACCCAAAACTGGAAATTCTCTGAAACCAGCGGCCAACAGATTCCAGATACAGAGTCTACGAGGCTGAAGCCGCTGAATCCATTCATAGAGAATTGCCTTTCCAAAGAAACTGACCTGGTCCGCTGGATTGAGGTCGAAGGGCTCAATGCCCCCAAAAAGCCCCGTCAGACAACCTTTTTGCCGGAAACGCGTGATTTGCAGGCTGTCATAGAAAAAGAATACAAACATCTCAGGACAATACTAAGCCAGACTCCGTCATCCAGAGAATTGCGCCCCGCCGGACAAAGCGGAAATGCGGAATACGAAGATCGCGCGCCCGAAGACCGGACTGCGGATGCCCTCGGGAATCGCGCCGCGCGCTTGGGAGTGGCATTTCATGAGGCGATGGAGCGGGAGAATCTGTTCGACTTTAAGAATCCGAACGCATTGCAGGATTTGATCTCACGTCACAGTCTCGATCGGAAAGGTGCGCAAAAACTCGAAGAAATGATTCACGTCACCTTATCTTCCAACCTGCTTGAGAGGGCGCGCAATTCTGTCAGATCAGGGGGGCGAATCCTGCGCGAACTCCCCTTTGTGCGTCCGTTAGCTGGAGCGGCAATTGAAGAAGGCAAGATTGATCTGCTCTTCGAAGAAGAGGATGGATGGGTTCTTGTGGACTATAAGACGGACTGGGTGTCGACGAAAGCCGACGAGGCAGAGAAGCATTTTCGGGAGAAATACGCCGGTCAAATTCAGGAATATGTCGGAGCACTGCGCGCGTTGCCGATTAAAGTCGTGACCGCCTACCTTCTGCTTGCCCGCACCGGTGCATCCATCCAAATGATTTGAAAAACCACCACAGATTTCTCTGATTTTACCGATCTGAAAATAGGTATCTGAAAATAGGTATTGACGCCAGGTTCCCTGACCCGTAAAATTTGCGATTTTTATACCGTATGCACTGATAAGAAAGGAGGAAGATCCAGATGGCAGAAAAGATTTCCAAAACAGCCCGGGCCAGCCTAGGCGATAAAGGGGAAACGCACGCACATACCTGTCCGCAATGCGGCTCCTCGATGGTGGCTACCAAAGTCATCAGGTATCGGGACGTCCCCGGTGGAATGTATTGGATCTGTCCGAAAGACGATCAACGCATCAAAATCTAGCCGATTTAAATATCTCCTCCCAATTCTGACGGTATTCGAGTCTTAGAGCCTTTGAGTCTTCGAGTTTAACTCCAAGACTCAAAGGCTCTAAGATTCAAAGAAGCATTCCGGCAATGCAGGCCGAGATAAAATTCGCCAGAGTCCCCGCCGCAACTGCCCGGAATCCAAGAAGCGCCAGATCATGCTTCCGATCGGGTGCAAGAGAACCAATTCCTCCAATCTGAATTGCAATCGAACTGAGATTCGCAAATCCACAGAGCGCAAAGGTTGCGATAACAAAGGATCGAGGGTCGAGAGTTCCTTTTAGCGGCCCCAATTGCGTATAGGCAATCAATTCATTCAGAACCAAACGGGTGCCCAACAGATTTCCTACCGCGAAACTATCCTTCCATGGAACTCCCATTAACCATGCCATGGGCCCCGCAATCCTGCCAAAAAACCACTGCAGGCTGAGGTGCTGCCCTCCCCCCACGGGGACCAAACCGAGAATTGCATTGATCAGAGCAATCAAGGCAAGAAAAGATATCAGCATCGCCCCCACATTGAGAGCCAGGTGAAATCCTTCGCTGGTTCCGCGTGCGGCAGCATCGATCACGTTCACATCGGTCCGCTCAATTTTAAGGCTGACCTTTCCTGCCGTTTTGGGAACCTCCGTCTCAGGAATAAACATCTTCGCCATCATGATCGTTCCCGGAGCAGTCATGATTACCGCGGTAATCAGGTGTCGCGCTTCTACCCCAAACGCCAGATATGCGGCCATCATCCCGCCGGAGATATGAGCCATTCCGCTGGTCATTACGGTCATAAGCTCCGACCTTGTCATGGTTGACAGGTAAGGCCGGACAGTCAGAGGCGCTTCGGTTTGTCCCATGAATACGCTGGCCGCAACATTCAGCGACTCCGCCCCGCTCGCCGCCATAAATTTCGCCATAATCTTGGCGAATACCAGCACGAGCAGTTGCATGATCCTGAGGTAATAAAGGATCGCGAAAAGGGCTGCGATAAAAATGATTGTTGGGAGAACCTGGAATGCAAAAGTTGCGATTGTGTTCCCAGGGGTGCCAAGCTCGCCAAAAACAAAAGACGAGCCAAACCTGGCAAATCCCAACAGATGTGTAATCTTTTCTCCGATCCAGCGAAAAGTGGCTTGCCCTGTCGAGGTCTTTAGAACCAGGAGGGCAAAGGCAAATTGTAAGCCAAGGCCCCATGCGATGGTCTTGATCCGTATTTCTCTACGGTTTGCAGAAAAAACATAAGCAATTCCCAAAATCACAAGAATACCGAGTATTCCGGTAAATCGGCCCATGGTTGCTCCAAATGGATTCGAGATTCGAGATTATAGTTCATACCTATGATGCACAATCCGTAATTGTTATAGTTTTGTTCGCAATGCCCAAATCTCGAATCTCGAATCTCGAATCTGGAATCCGTTACAACAGCTACGGCCGGTTCTTAAGAGAAAAATTCGGCAGCCGGGTCTATAAGGTCAGCGTGGACGGAGGATTCACCTGCCCTAACCGCGACGGGACTGTCGGGGTCGGAGGCTGCACATACTGCAACAATGAATCCTTTCGCCCTCGAAGCGCCAGCCGGCTGAAATCCATTGCAAACCAGGTTACGGAGGGGATCGAATTCCTGCGAAAAAGGTACGCAGCCGTAAAATTCATTGTTTACTTTCAGCCTTTCACAAATACGCATGCCCCACTCGAAATTTTGATCCCCTTATACGAAGCGGCAATGGATCATCCGGATGTAATCGGGATTTCGTTGGGAACCAGACCGGATTGCATGGATGAAGCGAAGCTTGCCTGGCTGGAAAAACTTGCGTCGACGCGATTTGTGACATTGGAATATGGTCTGCAGTCAATCTATGACTCGACCCTTGTTCGCATCAACAGGGGGCACGATTTTCAGTGCTGGGCAGACGCAATGAACCGCACGCGCGGCAGGGGTATCTGGCTGGGCACGCATCTGATCCTGGGATTTCCCTGGGAAACCCGGGAAGAAATGCTGCGTATGGCCGACGTCCTGTCGGATACAGGTCTCGATTTCCTAAAGCTGCATCATTTGCATGTTGTCCGGGACACCGAAATGGCCAGACTGTATAGAGAAAATCCATTCCGTTTACTGGAATTGGAGGAGTATGCCGATCTCGTGGTCGATTTTGTCGAGCGCTTGAATCCGGCCATTTTGATTGAACGCTTGTCCGGGTCTGCGCCAGCAGAGCAGTTGATTGGTCCTGTCTGGGGCAAAAGCGCAGCGGAAATCAGGCGCTTCATCGAGCAAAGATTTTTGCAGCGCAACACATGGCAGGGGAAAAAGGGACGCCTCCCTATTTCGCTCTAAAACAGGCGAAATAGGGAGGCGTCCCTTTTTCCCAGCAATTAACGACTGATGTAGTATGCCCGAATCCATTGATCCAATGTCGCACGGGGATCCCGAACTACGTCTTCCGTTATTTCAAACTGCTGGACGCCTTGGGTTCTGCGGATCAGATTCAGTCCGTGTTCGTAATCTTTGAATGTGTTCGAAAATACATCCTCCAGCTTGTCGCCGCTGTCCAAAGCCTTTTGACTCAGGAGACGTGCGGCTTCCGGATGCAGGTGAATCTGAATTCCATTCCGCTTGGACCATTCTTCGGCAATGGAGTTAAACGCGAGATCCATTTGGCCCAGCTGGTCGGTTTTGGCACTCTCTAAAATTCTCTCCAGCACCGCGTCCGGTGAATTAACCAGTTCAGCGTCCAGCTCCAGACGTTTTACCGCGGAATGGGGCAGATTGTATTTGTATTCTCGAAAGGTGCGTTCACAAACGCCTACCAGGCTTCGAGCTCCGGTGTGCTCTTCGTAAGCCTTTTGAGCAATCCGGTAGAGCCCCGAATCCGACGGGACCAAATCTATCCCGTAGGCATCAAATGCGTTTACGTACTGCCGCATGATGGATCCTTCGGAATTCTTGAGAATCTGGAAGAGGTCATCGACACTTAATTCCTGGCAGCTGACCACTACGGGCAATCGTCCGACAAATTCGGACTCGAATCCGTACTCAATAAAGTCATTGCTTTTAGCATACTGGAAGTAATCTTCGTCCCTGGGCACGGGGCGGCCCGTCGCATGAAATCCGATCGCTTTGGCGCCCATGCGCCTGCGGATGATATCCGCCAATCCGGTGAACGCGCCGCTCACGATGAACAGGATATGGCGGGTGTTGACGACAGAATGGGACACCTTTCCCTTGGATTGAAATTCCATTGCCGCCTGAAGCTGAGAGGTCAGATCGAAGGGAGTGCGAAGGCTGACTTCTGTTTCTTCCATCAGTTTCAGCAAACCCCGCTGGACGCCCCCGCCGCTTACGTCGCGTCCCAAGACATTCATCGGTGTCGCAATTTTATCGATTTCGTCGAGGTAGATGATGCCGTACTCCGCTAGCCGGACGTTCCCGTCGGCCTTGTGGACCAGCTCTCGTACGAGATCCTCCACATCTCCGCCGACATATCCGGTTTCAGAGAATTTCGTTGCATCGGCTTTGACAAAAGGGACCCCGATGAGGTCTGCGATAGTCCTGACCAGATAGGTTTTCCCAACTCCCGTCGGCCCGAGCATAATGATGTTTTGTTTGGAGTATTCCGTGCACGGTCCCTTCGCCGAACATCGTTTTATATGGTTGTAATGATCGCAGATCGTTGTGGCCAAAACCTTCTTCGCGGCATCCTGTTTTACGACAAACCGGTCGAGATACTTCTTTATGTCGCGGGGAAGATAATCGAAATGCAAATCGAGGGGAGCGTTCTGAGTTTCGGTTCCCTCATTCGCAGTCCTAGCCTGATCCGGTTCAGCGCTTAAAACTCCGAGCTTCACACGATCGCCGTACTTCTTCGAAAAAAACTCTTCCATATCCTTCCGCAACTCGTCAGGATTCGGCCATTTGGGACTGGAATTCATAAGAAAAACCCGCCTCCTGGATCGCGATTAAATTCGAAGGCGATCCGTTTATTCAGTATGGGTTTTAAGATTGAAAAAATCAACCAAACCGTTCTCTGCTGTCCGCTCCCCATTCCCGTAAGCAAAAACGCTCAATCGAAGTTGTATGCGAATCTAAGAAATGCGCTGGAAGGAACTCCACAAAGCATACGGGAAACGGACAACGGGTCTAGCGGCGGATCCTTCTGCGCTGCAAGCTGATCTTTTCGACCAAAGGCTTCGTCCGCTTACGGTGTGACTTGGCATGTTTTGCCAGTGTAGAGGTTTGTTTTGCAATGACCTTTCTATGAGATTTCGCTGCCTGCTTTTGTTGAGCGGCTTGGACTACATGAGCCTTGCTCAACCTAGGTTTGGGCGGGGCTTGAGGCTCCTGGACTTCTTTCTCAAAACGCTGCAATAGCAAGTTGGAGCGCTGAATTATGATCGGATCTCCTGCGAAGGATTGAGTTACGCGCATAACCCTCGCCAGATGCGCTTTTACTATGATATAGAAATCCAGGGCTTGATCCGTCCAGTTTTCCCGAAGTTTGCGGATAATCGGGACATAGACTTTCAGGGTCGTCGGCTCTTCAAAGACCAACGCGATCTCGAAACAGCTTTTAAGCGTCTGATCTTCTTTTTTTTCAGCTGGTTGTTTCTTGGTGCTTTCAGAAACAGCCTCCGATATCCCTTCCTTCTCGGACTTTAGCTGGTTCCAGAAAGATGGTGGAAGCACATTGAGACTCTGCTTCTGCTGTGCCACATCATGGGCCATGGCACTCCAGAGGTCGCGAATGAGCTTGTTTTCCTTAAACCGGTGTTCTAGTTGGAGATATAGCTGGGCTACGGTGTCTTGAAGTACTGTGATGGAACCCTGTAGGTTCATAACTCGCTCTCGCTTGATCAAAAGACCGCGAACCGACGAATCAGGCAACCCGGGGAGGATTTTAAAGAGGAAATGTACCAGACTGGATGAGGGACTGTAAAGCCTCTTGTTCATATTATTTTAAGGATTTGGCGCAGGATACAGGTCCCCCGTTCCCCGTTTCGGGTTCCCATTTGAATTTGCGGTTGGGAAAAAATCTCTAAGTTATTTCTAATGCTAGACTAACTGTCTCTTGATTTTGCCGAGGCTGCAACCCTTAACGGGGAACGGAAAACCGGGAACGGGTCCTACTGGACTGCCGAGTCGAGGAATTCGATTGTACGCGAATCTGCGTCCAATCGGACTTTTGCGCCGAGCGGAAGCGCCCAATTCTCCGGACCGTGGCCGGCAGGAAAGCCGGCGAGAATCGGAACCCTAAGGCCCGTCAGAATTTCCCGCAGCGTATCAAAGCCGGTGTAATTCCCCGTTGTCGGCTCACATTCCAGGAAATCACCCATCAGCACCCCAGAAACGGATTGCAGTTTGCCGGCAAGGGAAAGGTGCGTAAGCATGCGATCAAGCCGATAGGGCGGCTCACCCCGGTCTTCCAAAAAAAGAATTTTCCCTTCTGTCTTGATCTCATAGGGCGTGCCGATGCTTGCGGCAATGATCGAAAGACAGCCTCCCGTCAAAATCCCCTCGGCTTTGCCCGGAAACCACGTCTCGAGCCGGTCAAAACCGAGCACAGGACGGTAGTCAGGATCCGTTAGAAGTGACAGGAAATGTTTTTCCTGATCGGCGGCAATGCTTCCAAGGGATGGGGACGCAGCCATGGGGCCATGAATGGTAATCCAGCCGAAACGCCGCCGGAAGAACATATGCAAGGTCGTCAAATCGCTGAATCCCACAAATATTTTGGGATGAGGACGCAATCGCTTTTCCATCAGGTAGGGAATCAAGCGCGAACATCCGTAACCTCCTCGAAGCGCCATGATTGCTCTGACCGAAGGATCTTCAAAGGCGGACATGAGTTCCTCTGCCCTTGCGCTGTCGCTCCCGGCGAGATAACGGAATGAGTGGAATATTCGGTCTTCAAACCGCACCTGAAACCCCATCCGCTCTAGAGTCGAGATCCCGGCTTGCAAGAGGTCACGTTTTTCGATCGTGCTGCCCGGCGCCACAATCGAAATAGTGTCCCCGCGTCTTAATTTCGGCGGTTGGATGATCGGAATATCCATATGAAATGATAAGATAACCTAACTTAATTTCGGCACTGGAGATCCAAACATGCTGAACTACATTTGGCTTACGATGATTATTCTTGCCGTAGTTGTAGGAGGAATCAACGGCAAAATCCAGGATGTTACAAAATCCGCCATTGATTCCGCCGGCAACGCCATAACCATCGCGATCGGCTTGATTGGAGTCATGGCGTTATGGCTTGGGATTATGAAGATTGCGGAAGATTCCGGCCTGATGTCTCTCCTCGCAAAGGCCATTGCCCCGGTCTTGAAGCGCTTGTTCCCTGACGTGCCGGCAGGTCACCCGGCATTTGCAACTATGACGATGAACATCGCCGCCAATATGTTGGGATTGAGCAATGCTGCCACTCCAATTGGACTGAAAGCCATGGAAGAGCTTGAGAAGCTCAACTCTCATCCGGGGATCGCAACCAATGCGATGTGCACATTTCTCACCATTAATACAGCCGGTCTCCAGCTGATTCCAGCTACAGTAATCGGCATCATGGCTTCTGCGGGTTCCAGAGAACCCACGGCAATAATCGGAACCACGGTCGCCGCAACCTTTACCGCTCTCATCATTGGAATCGCCACTGTCAAAACACTCGAAAAGCTACGGCTGTTTTCCGTAGAACGTCAGAGGAAATCATGATCCAGCGCGTAATCAGCACGATTTCAGTATGGGCAATCCCGTTTTTGCTTGTCTGTATCCCGGCATACGGTGCACTGAAAAAGGTGAAAGTGTACGAAAGCTTCGTAGAAGGGGCCAAGGGTGGATTCCAACTGGCAATTCGCATCATCCCATATCTGGTGGCAATTCTCGTCGCCGTGGGAATGCTGCGGGGAGCGGGTGCAATTGATATGCTGGCCAAGTGGTTGGATCCCATCCTTCGGCGCGTAGGATTCCCCGTTGAAATTCTTCCGCTAGCAATCATGCGGCCGCTATCCGGCAGTGGTTCGTTGGGCATTGTGACCGAATTGATCAAGACGCATGGGCCGGACTCCTTTATCGGCCGCCTGGCGGCCTCTGCCTATGGCAGCACTGAAACTACTTTTTATGTGCTGGCGGTATATTTTGGCGCCGTCGGAATCAAAAAAGCACGTCACGCTGTGATATCGGGCCTCGTGGCAGATATCGCAAGCCTTATTGCCGCGATTATTATCTGTCGCCTGGTCTTCTGATCGCAGATGAGGATCTTCATGGATTCAGATTTGCGAAGATCCGTGAAAATCGATGCCCATTCGGCACACGCCCAATCGGGGCAATATTTCATAATGGATTGGAAAGGCTATATAATTCTTAAAATTTCTTGATGTGACTGATATAATTTCGACCTTTGTTTTTCGAGGTGACAAAGTAGCGCTTGGAGTAGATTTCGTGCCCCGCTTACCGACTCAGGAGATTCTGATGTTCACAAAAACCCTTCGCATTTCAGGGAGAATCATGGTCCGGGTTTGGATCATGATTCTCACGATCCTTCTACTCGGTGTGCTGGTAGTACCGGCTGCCATTGCTCAAGTTCCCGAGCATGCCCAGGCCGCTGCATCTCATGAAGGTGGCGGTGAAGCCTCGCTTGTGCTCCCAAACCTGGGACAGGTCTTCTTCCATGGCATAAATGCCCGCACGCTTTTAACCGCAGGGCTGGGAGTCTGCATTCTAGGACTTCTTTTTGGGTTGACCATTTTCACGCAACTCAGAACCCTTCCGGTTCACAAATCCATGCGCGAGATTTCCGAGCTTATTTATGAAACCTGCAAGACATACCTGATCACTCAAGGCAAATTCATCCTCATCCTCGAAGTATTTATCGGCATTATCATGCTGGTTTATTTTGGCGTCCTCCAGCACTTTGCCGCTAGGAAAGTTGCCATCATTCTGATTTTCAGCCTGATCGGTATCGGCGGCAGCTACGGAGTCGCCTGGTTTGGAATCCGGATTAATACGTTTGCCAATTCGCGAACCGCATTCGCGAGCCTGGAAGGGAAACCGTTCCCCTGCTACGTCATTCCGCTTAAGGCCGGAATGAGCATTGGGATGGCGCTGATCAGCGTCGAGCTTTTCATGATGCTTTGCATCCTGCTTTTCATCCCTGGCGATTATGCCGGGCCGTGCTTCATCGGGTTTGCGATCGGCGAGTCGTTGGGAGCAGCTGTGCTGCGGATTGCGGGCGGAATCTTCACCAAGATAGCCGATATCGGCTCTGATTTGATGAAGATAGTTTTTAAGATTAAGGAAGACGATGCCCGAAATCCGGGGGTCATTGCGGACTGTACCGGCGACAATGCCGGAGATTCGGTCGGACCTACGGCAGATGGATTCGAAACTTACGGCGTCACAGGCGTGGCGCTCATTGCGTTTATTCTTTTGGCGGTTCCGCGGGAGATAATCCAGGTTAAGCTCCTCGTTTGGATCTTCGTTATGCGTATCATGATGATCGTCGCGAGCGGGCTCTCCTATCTCGTCAACGAAGTGATCGCAAAGGCGCGATACCAAAATGCCCAGAAAATGAATTTCGAGGCGCCGCTCACATTCCTGGTCTGGCTGACCTCGCTCATTTCCGTGGGGATCACCTATCTTGCCTCGTATTTCCTGGTCGGGGATCTGGGCGACGGCAGTTTGTGGTGGAAGCTTTCTACTGTGATTACCTGCGGCACTCTTGCAGGCGCGATTATCCCCGAATTGGTAAAGGTTTTCACATCCACGCAATCCCGGCATGTACGCGAGGTGGTGGCTTCGGGACGCGAGGGTGGAGCGTCCTTAGGCATTCTGTCCGGCTTTGTTGCCGGGAATTTCAGCGCGTATTGGTTGGGAATTGCAATTTTGGGGCTCATGTCCGTTGCTTACGGAGTCAGCACTCTTGGACTAGGCGCATTGATGTTGGCTCCGGCTGTATTTGCCTTTGGCCTGGTCGCTTTCGGATTCCTGGGAATGGGGCCGGTCACAATCGCGGTGGACTCTTATGGCCCGGTCACGGACAACGCGCAATCGGTATTCGAGCTTTCACTGATTGAACAGGTCCCGGGAGTCAAGCAACAGATCAAGAAAGATCACGGGTTCGATGTCAACTTCGACAAGGCAAAGGACCTTCTGGAACAAAACGACGGGGCGGGCAATACCTTCAAAGCGACGGCAAAGCCAGTTCTGATCGGAACTGCTGTGGTCGGTGCGACGACCATGATCTTTTCGATTATCGTGATGCTGACAGACGGACTCAAGATCAACCTGGATAAACTATCCTTGTTGCATCCTCCGTTTCTGCTGGGATTGATTGCTGGCGGGGCCGTGATCTACTGGTTTACCGGTGCGTCCACTCAGGCGGTGAGCACGGGCGCCTATCGTGCCGTGGAGTTTATCAAAGCCAATATCAAGCTTGAAGGAGTTGAAAGGGCTTCGGTAAGCGACAGTAAGAAGGTTGTGGAGATCTGCACCCGCTACGCACAGAAAGGAATGTTCAACATCTTCCTGACTGTTTTCTTTTCGACTCTCGCCTTTTCCTTCGTGGAACCGTTCTTCTTCATCGGCTATCTCATCTCGATCGCCCTGTTCGGGCTTTTCCAGGCCATTTTCATGGCGAACGCCGGCGCTGCCTGGGATAACGCGAAGAAGATCGTGGAGGTGGAGCTGAAAGAGAAAGGGACGGCTCTGCATGCCGCAACGGTCGTGGGAGACACCGTCGGGGATCCTTTCAAGGACACGTCCTCCGTCGCTATGAATCCCGTAATCAAATTCACGACGCTGTTCGGAATGCTGGCCGTTGAACTCGCGGTGAGCATGTCGAAGACGGCTTCCGGAGTCACACTGGCCCTTGCCGGCGTATTCCTGCTGATTTCGATGATTTTTGTGGTGCGGTCTTTTTATGGAATGCGCATCCGTTCGGAGAAGGCGGAGGCTCAGCATTTCGCGTAAAAAGCGTTAACGCGTTTACGGGTTTACGCGTTGACCCGTAAACGCGCAAACCCGTTAATAACTTCAAATCCTACTCGGTGTATTGAATCACCTTCTGCTTGAAGCTTTCCAGGTTCAGTTTCCCCGCTTTGTAATCGGTGATCCAGGATTTCCGTACCGAGATCACCTCTGATTGCGTCCGCTGATCGGAGGTGTCGGTAAGGAGCACCAGGTTTACATATTCGTCAGGCTTGACCATCGACAGCGAATCGCCATAGGTTGCCAGGGCTTCGATCAGATGACCCTTTACTTCTGTGAGACTCTGGAGGAACTTCTGGCGGTTTGCATCCCCCTCTTCCTTGGCTTTCTTGGTGTACGCTTGGGCTTTCTCAACTGCTTTCTTGAGCCGTTCTCGTTCCATTTCGGACCCGGCCGGCTTCTGAGATTTGGTCGAGGGCGCTGGCGGTTCCGGAGGGGCTGGGGCGACGCTTTGGCTCTTTCCAATTCCGCCGCCGGTTCCATCCCCGACTCCGCTGCCCACTCCGCCGCTGACACCACCCGCTACAGCCTGTGCTTCCAGCGCAAGCCTGGACGCCTCACGAGCCACTTCGCCGGAGTTAGCACCGATCTCTTTGCTTAACGCCGACATCTGCTCATATAACTCCATTCGAGCAAAGGGAGAGCTACCTAAACTATATGCGCGAAATCCGGAGGTCGGGATAACGAATACGGCTCCCTGTCCTGTGAGATAGAAGGAACTCAGATTCGTAAATCGCAAGCTCGGAAATTCTTTTGGAGAATTCTGGGCGATAAACGTGAGTGTTGTATTGAGAATTTCCTGCATGATCTCGAACTCTTCTCTGGATTTCTTGATATCAAAGGACTCTTTCGTCCCTTGGCCCCAGGAAATCGTTCCCAGGGAAAGCAGCATAAGGATGCCGACAAAGTGCCTTTTCATTTTTTCTCCTCCGCTCTCCTTTTATTTGAGTTTCAGGTCTGCGACCTGCAACAGAGTTCCCAGGATTTCGTTCGTCTGCCGGGCTTTGATTGCATTGTTTACGTCAGTACTGTCGAAGCGAAGGTTAATGGCTTCGAGATCCTGAACTCGCTGTTGCGCGATGACCCGGTACAGGTCTGAAACAAGTTTCTGTGTGTCATCCTTCACGCGCCCTTCGGAAGTGGTAATGCGCCCCGTGATGCGGGAATCCAGACGGGCCAACGTGGCCGTGAGCTGAACTTGCTGTTGTTGTGTCAGGTTCGTTTGCGAGCGTTCGATTTCGCTTCGCATTTCCCGGATCAACGCAATTCTGGATTCCTGGTTCCTTTTCTCGGCAGCCGTGAGAATGTCTTGTTTAAACGCCGCCGCATCGAAGTTACTGCGCCCGAAGCTGATCGCCCACCCCCCCGCATCTGATCGTATGTGCAGGCGTGAGATCATCCCGATTCCCAGCAAAAGCACCAGCGCGGCGGCACTTACGGCAACCGCCTGCAATCCCAGCCTCATTTGACGGAAGAGCTGCCATGGACTGGAAACTGCCTCTTCCGGATAAACAAAGAAATGATGAGGAATGTCCTCGTCTCCTGCGGAAGTCAGCTGGTGAATGGCCCGGGCATAGCTGTCCCGTTCCGAACGGCACTGTGAACACGTGGCTAGATGCGCCTCGAGCGCCTGTTTTTCCTCTTCCGTCAGGTCTCCCAGAAAAAATGCTGCAAGTCTTTTCTGATGTTCACCGCATTCGGATTTCATGGTTGCTCCCTCCAAATCACTTAGTCTTTGCTGCCAAGCCTGGTCTTCAGTGTTTCCAGGCCTGAATAAAGCCGGGATTTTATTGTGCTTAAAGGAACTTCGAGAATGGCTGCAATTTCCTCGAAGGTCAGTTCCTGAAAAAATTTAAGTTCGATGACGGCCTGCTGGTCGGGCGGCAGCCGCAAAAGAGCTGCCAAAACCCGCTTTCGCTTTTCCAGGCGTATCAATTCCCCTTCCTGGGTTTCCGCAACCCTCAGTTGCGGAACCGCGCTCGAATCAGCGCTCTCGCCCTCAAGCGAAAAATGGACGCCGGGCGGTCGCTGTTTTACGTGTGTCAGGCAATGGTTCAGAACAATTCGATAAATCCAGGTCGAGAATTTAGCGTCCCGGCGGAAACGCCGGATATTTCTGAACGCCAGGAAAAATACCTCCTGGGTGGCTTCAGCAGCCTCCTCCCGGTCCTGAAGAATTCGCAGCGCGATGTTGTAGACGGTTTTTTCCCATTTCAGCACCAGGCGATTGAATGCCCGAGTGTTACCGTTCTGGCTTGCAGAAATCCAGCTACTTTCCTGATCATGCTTGGAAGATACCTGA
>JBEKKY010000036.1:0-15454 GCA_050010475.1 Acidobacteriota bacterium
CTGGCCCAGGATTTTTCTTCGCGGTACCCGCTGGTCGACGGCCAGGGGAACTTTGGTTCGGTGGATGGGGATAACGCCGCAGCCATGCGTTACACTGAAGTCCGGATGGCCCGGCTCGCGGACGAGCTGCTAGCGGACATCGACAAAGAAACGGTCGATTTCGGCCCGAATTACGATGACTCGCTCAGCGAGCCCCTCGTCCTGCCTGCACGGTTTCCCAACCTGCTGGTCAATGGATCCTCCGGAATCGCGGTAGGAATGGCAACCAACGTCCCGCCGCACAATCTTTCCGAGATCATCAATGCCACGATTCTTCTCATTGAAAATCCGGGTGCCAGCCTGGAGGAAATAATGGACATGGTCCCCGGTCCGGATTTCCCAACGGCAGGATTCATATACGGGCGCGGCGGGATCAAGGCCGCGTACAAAGACGGCCGAGGAATCATTATCATGCGCGCCAGGGCGGCGATCGAAAAATTCTCCCGGGACAGGGAGGCGATCGTTGTAACGGAAATTCCTTACCAGGTCAACAAGGCAAAGCTGATCGAACGCATTGCCGAACTGGTTCGCGATAAGAAGATCGAAGGCATTTCAGACCTTCGCGACGAGTCGGACCGCGAAGGGATGCGCATCGTCATCGAACTCAAAAAAGACGAGCCGGCACAGGTTGTTCTGAACAACCTCTACAAATTGACTCCGATGCAGTCCAGTTTCGGAATCATCCTGCTCGCAATCGTGCGGAATCAGCCGAAAATTTTGAATCTGCGCGAGGCGCTCGGCTGTTTCATCGAACACCGGAAGGACGTTGTCCGCCGCAGGACGATTTTCGAACTGAGGAAAGCGGATGCGCGAGCCCATATCCTCGAAGGGCTCAAACGGGCGTTGGATATGCTGGATGCGGTGATCGCCCTGATCCGTGCCTCGAAGGAACCGGCTGCCGCCAAAGATGGATTGATGACTCAATTACAGTTCAGCGCCGAGCAGGCGCAGGCCATTCTGGAGATGCGCCTGCAGCGCCTGACCGGGCTGGAACGGGAGAAAATTGTCGCCGAGTACGAAGATATCCTGAAACTCATCGCTCGCCTCAAAGAGATCCTCGCCAGCGAAAAAGTCCTGGAAGGGGTGGTCGTCGAAGAGCTGCGCGAAGTGCAGAAGACCTATGCGGATGAGAGGCGGACCCAGATCGTCGACGAGGAGGTAGAGATCACTCTCGAGGATCTGATCGCCGATGAAGACGTGGTGATTACAGTCACTCACTCGGGTTACATCAAGCGCACGGCGGCTTCTCTCTATCATCCTCAAGGGCGCGGCGGAAAAGGGCGCATCGGGATGACGACGCGGGACGAGGATTTCATCGATCACGTTTTCGTCGCCTCTACGCACAGCTATCTGCTCGTGTTCACTAACCGGGGCCAGGTCTACTGGCTGAAAGTTTACGAGATTCCCGATGTCGGGACTGCCGGCAAAGGGAAGGCTATAGTGAACTTGGTGAATCTGGGCAAGGATGAAAAAATCGCCGACATTATCGCCGTTAAGAGCTTTGACACCGATGAATATGTTGTGATGGCAACCCGCAACGGGATCGTGAAGAAGACCGCCCTGGCCGAATACTCCAATCCGCGCAGCTCGGGAATTATCGGAATTTATATTCCGGACGACGACGAACTGATTGGCTGCCAGCTGACGGATGGAGGCTATGATATCCTCCTCGCCACCCGGATGGGCAAAGCAATCCGTTTTTCGGAGAAAGGCGCGCGGCAGATGGGCCGGACAGCCCGCGGCGTGATCGGGATCCGGATGGGGGGAGATGACCGCGTCGTTGCCATGTCTGCTTTCAAGGGACCGGGGCAGTTCCTGACCGTTACGGAAAAAGGATTCGGCAAGCGGACCGATGTTGAAGAATATCCGTGCCAGGGACGCGGCGGCTCAGGCGTGATCAACCTCAAGGTGGGTGAAAAAAACGGCACGGTCGTCAATACCTGCCATGTTCAGGAAGACTCCTCTGTCATGCTTATTACGGCTCAGGGAAAGTTGATCCAGCTCAATACTGAAGATATACGCAACACGCAGACGCGTGCCGCCGTGGGCGTCAAATGCATTGATCTGGAAGAAGGAGATTACGTCGCCAGCGTCACGGTGGTGGCGGCTGAAGAAGAAAGCAGTGATTAGTCGCCAGTCGTCAGTCGCCAGTAACGACATTTAAATATTTAGGTTTTCACTGGCGACTGACGACTAAGTCTTGACTATGGAATGGGCTAAGAGTAACGTATGCCCTCGTCATTAAAGGAGGTGTCTGGATTGGCGGAAGTCATTTTAAATGAAGGTGAATCCCTCGAGAGCGCTCTTCGGCGCTTCAAACGTAAGGTTCAACAGGAAGACATCATCAAGGACGTAAAGAAGCACTCGTTCTACATGAAGCCGGGCGAAAAGAAGCGCATTAAACAGGCCTTGGCGCGCAAGCGACTGCGGAAAAAGATGCGCAGTTTTCGTCCGTAGGCAAAGCGGAATGACGAATGACGAATTATGAATAACGAATCGGAGCAAGGGAAAGTGTTTGACCCAATTCGTCATTCGTAATTCGTCATTCGTAATTACTTTTGTTCTCCGTGTATTCAAAAATCAAAGAGACCGTCGATTCAATTCGCTCAAAATGCCGCCAGAAGCCGGTGCTAGGATTGATCCTCGGCTCCGGTCTTGGTGCGTACGCGGAGTCCTTCCAGGATTGTACGGTAATTCCCTATAACCGCCTGCCTCATTTCCCTTGTTCGACGGTTGCCGGCCATTCAGGAACCCTGGTGATCGGAACCGTCGAGGGTGTGCCGGCTGTCGCTCTGCAAGGGCGAGTTCACCTGTACGAAGGGTATTCAATCGAGCAGGTTTCGTTTCCGACGAGGGTTCTTGGCGTTCTTGGAATTCGCCAGCTCGTCGTGACAAATGCGGCGGGGGGCATCAACACCGAATTCAGGCCGGGCGACCTGATGTTGATTACCGATCACATCAATCTGATGGGAACCAACCCGCTGGTTGGCCCCAATCTCGACGAACTCGGCCCGCGTTTTCCGGACATGAGCGAAGCATATGACAGCGCAATGCGGACAATTGCGCTCGAAGCGGCCCGGGAGAGAGGGATTGTTCTTCGGCAGGGGGTTTATATTGGCTTGCGGGGCCCAAGTTATGAAACTCCGGCGGAGATCCGCATGTGCCGGCTCCTTGGCGCCGATGCGGTGGGCATGTCTACTGTGCCGGAAGTGATCGTTGCCAATCACATGGGGATCGGCGTTCTCGGAATCTCATGCATCACGAACATGGCCGCCGGCATTCTTCCACAGAGACTGACTCACAAGGAAGTGATCGACACCACCGAAAGAGTGAGCGAAAAATTCCATTCCCTTCTGCAGGGGATCATTCCCCAGCTTGCAAAACGGGGACAGTTACCGAAATCCCCCAATTCGGATAGTGTATGAAACCGGATCGACCTGGCGAACTTGAGGATTTCGGTAACTGTCCCCGTTTTGCATTTCTCGTCGTCCTCCTGCTCATCTTCTCAGTTTCAATCCTTTCAGCAAAAGAGAGAATCGATCTGCTGGTCAGCGGCGGCACGGTTGTCACTATGGATGCCGGTCGCCGCATTTTGGAGAACGGCGCAATCGCGATTCGGGGCGAGCGGATCCTGGATATCGGCCCAGCTCCCAAAATTCTAAAGCGCTACGATGCCAGGCAACTGATTGCCGCGAAAGGAAAAATAATTCTCCCGGGTCTGATCAATACGCATAACCACGCACCGATGGTTCTCTTCCGGGGAATCGCCGACGACCTCAAGCTGGATGTGTGGCTGGAAAAGCACATCTTCCCTCTGGAAGCCAAGAATGTAACCAAGGATTTTGTGACGTGGGGAACGGCGCTGGCTTGTCTTGAAATGATCCGCTCCGGCACGACAACCTATGCGGACATGTACTACTTTGAAGATCAGGTCGCGGAAGTCACCTCGCGCGCAGGGATGCGGGGCGTTTTGGGAGAAACTGTCCTCCAATATCCTGCGCCTGACAACCGCACGCCGGTGGAAGCTCTTGCTTATGCGAAAGGACTTATCGAGCGATGGAAGGGCAATTCCCTGATCATCCCGGCGATTGCACCCCATGCTCCATACACAAACACGGCTGAATCCCTGGTTGCCTGCAAGCAACTGGCCGATCGATTCGGCGTTCCGCTTTTGATCCACGTTTCGGAGACGCAACAAGAGGAGAAGCAAATCCGGGAAAAGTACGGCATGAGCGAAACCCGCTGGCTGGAAAGCCTGGATTTCCTCGGCCCCAATGTATTGTTCAACCATGGAGTATGGCTCACCCCTGAGGATCTGGCGATCGTCAAAAAGCATGGGGTAAGCATTTCGCATAATCCCGAAAGCAATATGAAACTGGCTTCGGGAACGGCGCCGGTGCCGCAGATGCTCGAACTTGGAATTGCCGTGGGGCTCGGAACGGATGGCGCTGCCAGCAATAACAACCTGGATATGTTCGAAGCGATGGATTTTGCGGCAAAGCTGCACAAGCTGACGACCATGGATCCAACCGTGCTGCCGGCGGCTCAGGTGCTGGAAATGGCTACGATCGGCGGGGCCAGAGCACTTGGGATGGATCGCGAAATCGGCTCGCTGGAAAAAGGGAAAAAGGCGGACATCATTGTTCTGGAAACGAACAGCGCTCACGCCCAGCCGCTTTTTAATATCTATTCCCAGCTTGTTTACGATGTTAAAGGCTCCGATGTCGGAACCAGCATCATCAACGGAAAAGTGGTAATGCTCAACGGCAAAGTCCTGACCGTTGATGAGCGGGAGATCATTCAGAAAGCGAAGGAATACCGGACCCGCATCGCCAGTTAAAACGGGGACGCCTCCCTTATCGCAAAAACCATAGCGGTTCCGGCGAGAGCTGAGCTGGCGAACAGGGAGGCGTCCCCGTTTGCCGGGAGCAGTCATGAAACGTTTCAGGCGAATGGTATTGCTGGCATTGGACAGTGCGGGCATCGGAGAAATGCCTGACGCTGCTGCCTGGGGCGACGCCGGGGCGGACACGATCGGCCATATCATTGCTTTAGAGAATCCCCAGCTTCCCAGCCTGCAGAGACTGGGCCTTGGCAATATCCGCGAAATGGCACTTCTTCCACCCGCAGCTGAACCGGAAGGAGCGTTCGGAAAGGCGGCGATCTATTCGAACGGGAAGGATACAACCGTCGGTCACTGGGAAATAGCCGGGCTTATGACCCCGCGCCCCTTCCCCACATATCCGGACGGGTTTCCGGACCGGATCCTGATTCCGTTTCAAAACGCCATCGGGCGAACCGTGCTCGGGAACAAGCCTGCTTCGGGCACCGAAATCATAAAAGAACTCGGAGCGGAGCACCTAAGGACGGGGAAGCCGATCCTCTATACCTCAGCCGATTCGGTTTTCCAGGTGGCTGCCCATGAACAGGTCATTCCTCTGGAGGAGCTGTATCGAATTTGCAGGATTGCACGCAATCTGCTGGACGGACCGGACCGCGTGGGACGCGTGATTGCACGCCCCTTTGTCGGAGAGCCGGGAGCGTTTCAGCGCACGGAAAACCGGAAGGATTTCGCTATTCCGCCTCCCGAAAAGACTCTGCTTGACCATCTCAAGGACGCCGGCTTTGCTACTATTGGAGTCGGGAAGATTCCATCAATTTTCGATTTCGTCGGTATCAGCGAGCATCTGGAAGCCCACAACAACGCCGAATCACTTGATCAGACGATCCAAGCCCTGCAACGCGCTCCAGAGGGACTGATTTTTGTGAACCTTGTGGATTTTGACATGCTGTGGGGGCATCGGCGGGACAGCAAAGGCTATGCAAAAGGATTGGAGTATCTGGACGGCAGGATTCCGGAAATCCAGCAGGCCATGCAAGAGGATGATTGTCTGATCATGACGGCCGACCATGGCTGCGATCCTGCTTATCGGGGGAGCGATCACACCCGCGAGTATGTTCCCATTCTCGTGTACAGCAAGAGTCTGGTGGGAGGAGTGAATCTGGGTACGCGATCTACCCTCGCCGATATGGGACAGACCGTGGCAGAAAATTTTGGGCTGCGCCTTTCCTTCGGCACTTCATTCCTGAAAGAACTTATTTAGGAAAAACGCCACGGATTCCACGGATTGGCCTTTCCTTTTTATTCGTGATAATCCGTGGAATCCGTGGCGTCTTATGCAAATTGAAGAATGCGGATGTCCCGGAGATTTCGGTACCGCTGGTTGTAGTCCAGACCGTAGCCCACGACGAATTCATCCGGTATATCAAATCCGAGATAATCTACCGCCACCTCAATTTCTCTGCGCGAAGGCTTGCTGAGCAACGCCACAACCTTTACGGATTCAGGATTTCGCGCCCGGAGACTCTGGAGAAGGTATTGAAGAGTCAGGCCCGTGTCGACAATATCCTCGACCACCAGCACGTGTTTTCTCTCAACGCTTTCATCGAGATCCTTCAAGATCCGCACTTCGCCGCTGCTCTTGGTCAGATCCCCGTAACTTGCAACTGCAATGAAATCAAAGGACAGTTCCAGGTCAATTGCGCGCACGAGATCCGCATGAAAAATGCTTGCTCCCTTTAGAATCGCGATTAAATGCGGTTTCTTTCCCCGGTAATCTTCCGCAATCCGGGCGCCCAATTCCCTCACGCGTCTCTGGATCGTCTGGGTATCCAGCAGAACCGGTCCGACAGATTCAGCACCATCGTCCATTGTTTTCTCCTTCCTGCGGAGACCGCCGATTGTTCCAAAGCTCATCTTTACCACAGAGAGGGTTGAATTAGAAAGTGCTTGAAAAATCCGGCGCTTCGGAGAAGATGAGCTTTTCAGGAGAATGGATTCCTTGTTCAGACGGGTTGCCTTTTGGGTGCTTGGGTCCATCGCTGGGATTACAGGATCGATCATAATTCTGCGCGCTTTTATCGGTCCGCTTCCGATGCATATCAATTCTCCGATGAATGCGGAGAGCGCCTTCGGATTTGCAATTATTTCGATGCTGTTGGCCCGATCCACCGCGAACGAAGACACAACGGAAATTCCACAACACAAGGTCTGGCAGAACTTCGTTTTCGCTGCCGCACTGGTCCTGATTACCGCAGCCGCTTTCTGGCGGACGGTCAATTTTTATTTCTTGTCCGATGATTTCATCCTGCTGAAATACGCGAACGTGCGCCCTGACCTTCGCGCCCTGTTTTCAACCGGTGGTGGAGATGGATTTTTCCGGCCGGTCGGCTATCTCTCGTTAGCGCTGAATTCTCTGTGGGCATCGCTGGATCCGGCATTCTGGCACGCGTCATCCGTAATGCTGCATATCATCAACGTGTTGCTTGTCTTCGCGCTCTCATTGCAGATCGGCTCCTCTCGAATTGCGGCGTTTTTCGCAGCGATACTCTTTTCGGTCCATGGGTCGCGTCCCGAAGCTGTTGCGTGGATCGCCTCCCATTTTGATCGGATCTCGACCTTTTTTGTTCTATGCGGGCTTGTCCTGTTCGCTCAGTCGTTGAAAAAAGCACGGCATCCGGCGGTTTGGAGAATCCTGTCCCTGGCGTGCATGGTGCTGGCGATCCTTAGCAAAGAATCTGCCTACACTTTCCCGTTTTTGTTACTGCTCTTCATGGTTCTTTCCCGGGAGGGCGGCCGTCCCGGCCGCAACAGCGGGCTGGAAGCCCGCGCTCCCGGAAATTTTCGAATTCTCATTCCTTTCTTCGCCGTCGCAGCGCTCCTGTTTGCCTGGCGCTGGATTTTAGTCGGCGGAATCGGCGGGTACCGGGATCTCCAGACAGGCAGACCTATGGCAGCGGTGGTCCGTTTTATTCCCGCAGTCAAGGTCCTGTTTTTCAGGCTGTGGGCGGTTCTCTTTTTTCCTGTGAACTGGAAAATTCAACCGGGTTTGGTCGTTTCGATATTTTTGGCTTGCTGCATTCTTGCGCTCTTCCGGATTTCCGCTGCACGGATCAGCCGAAAACGATTGGTTTTTTCGCTCGGATTTGTTTTGATCACGGCGTTGCCACCGCTGCATTTGCTGCTGATCGGTTCAGATTTGCAGGGCGCAAGGCTTCTGTACCTCCCA
The DNA here is from genome assembly GCA_050010475.1 of Acidobacteriota bacterium. Classification (GTDB taxonomy): domain Bacteria; phylum Acidobacteriota; class UBA6911; order UBA6911; family UBA6911; genus UBA6911. The sequence continues at coordinate 8,109 of JBEKKY010000036.1, forward strand.
TCCGTCGGGTTTTGCCTTCTGCTTGCAATCGCAGCCGAAAAAACCTCCTCCCGGATGCGATTTGTCCTTCCGGTACTCTTGATTGCTTTCCAATGGGCAGCGCTGGGGCACAATCTGGAAAGATGGGAGTATGCTTCCAAGAAGGCAAAAGCTGCCTGCGCGGCTGCCGTGCAATGCAAAGGCCCCGTAGCCGCGAACGCCGAGGTTTTGGGATTACCGGGAAGTCTTGACGGTGTCTATTTCTTTGCGAACGGGTTCCCTGAATGCATAGAGATGCAGCATGAAGCTGCAAAAAAAGCGGGCCGGCTCGTCTGGGATCCGTTCAATCGTGAGCTTCGCTGTGTGAGTCCCTAGAGCCATTGTGTCTTAGCGGTTAGATGCCGAACCTCTAAGACTCTAAGACTCAAGGAACTGGTATAATTCTGGCTTCTGGCCCGGACTGGAAAAGGAATCAGGATGATACAGTCGAGAAGAAAGTCTGTGGGTGTCAATGTCGGGGGTGTCATGGTGGGCGGCGGCGCGCCTGTTGTAGTGCAGTCGATGACCAACACGAACTCCGAGGACGTCGAGAGCACTGCCGGACAGATATCGGCATTAGCTGCCGCCGGATCCGAACTGGTCCGCATTACAGTCAACACGCCGGAGGCAGCCAGAGCCGTCCCTGAGATAATAAAGCGGATCCAGGATCAGCATGGGAATGTGCCGATCGTGGGCGATTTTCACTACAACGGGCACCTGCTTCTGAAAAAACACCCGGAATGTGCACGCACGCTGGCAAAATATCGAATCAATCCCGGCAACGTGGGAATCGGAAGACAGCACGATGAGAACTTTCGCAAAATCATCGACATTGCGATCGAAAATGACAAACCGGTTCGGATCGGAGTGAACTGGGGATCTCTCGATCAAAGCCTGGTTGCACGTCTGATGGACGAAAACTCCCGGCGCGCGCAGCCGGAAGGTGCGCGGGAAGTGATGATCGAAGCCGTTAGCTTGAGTGCGCTCGAGTCGGCCCAAATGGCCGAGGAATACGGGCTCCCGCATGATCGCATCATTCTCAGCGCGAAACTTTCCGGCGTTCAGGATTTGATTGAGGTCTATCAGACGCTTGCTGCCCGGTGCGAATATCCCCTGCACCTGGGCCTGACCGAAGCAGGAATTGGAACGAAGGGGATTGTGGCTTCAACTGCAGCCATGGCCGTGCTGCTGCAGGAGGGAATCGGCGACACCATTCGGGTTTCCTTGACGCCCGGCCCGGACGGAGATCGCACCGAGGAAGTTCTGGTCGCGCAGCAGATCCTGCAGTCTCTCGGGATTCGGAGATTTCTGCCTCAGGTGTCCGCATGTCCGGGATGTGGACGCACCAGCGCCACAATTTTTCAGAAGATGGCGGATCAGGTTCAAACTTATATCAAGAACCGAATGCCTGCATGGAGGAAACAGTATACCGGCGTTGAAGAATTGACGCTTGCCGTCATGGGGTGCGTCGTCAATGGTCCCGGGGAATCAAAGCACGCAAACCTCGGAATTTCCCTTCCGGGGACCGGAGAGGATCCGAAGGCGCCCGTTTACGTTGACGGCAAACTGGCGGCAATTCTGCAAGGGGAGAACCTCGGCGCTGAATTTACCTCCATCGTCGAGGAATATGTTGCCTCGCACTATTCCATCAAATCGGGAAATTAATTCCAATTAATGCGTCGCCGGTTTGGATGCTTTTGATGTATCTTAGTGTTTTTGCTTCTATAAAACCTAGGAAACGGAATAATCGATTATGTTGAAGTCGCAGAATTGTGGTGAGTTGTGCCTGTCGGATGCCGGTAAAACCGTAACTCTCGCGGGCTGGCTGCAACGGAGGAGAGATCATGGCGGACTGATTTTTCTGGACCTGCGCGATAGGTCCGGTTTGGTCCAGATTACCGCGGATCCGAGCGTGAGTGAAGCCTACAGTGTCGCAGAGAAGGCCAGAAGCGAATATGTGCTCCAGGTCGTAGGAAAAGTCCGGCCGAGACCCGAGGGAACCGCAAATCCCAATCTATCGAGTGGCGAGATTGAGGTTCTGGCTCAATCCATCGTGATCCTTAACAACGCAAAAACGGTCCCAATGCCCCTGGACGACGACGGATACAAAACGGATGAAACCACAAGGCTCCGCTACCGGTATCTCGATCTGCGGCGGGCCCGGCTTCAAAGGAATTTCATTCTTCGTCACAAGACGGTCAAGTTCATTCGCGATTACCTGGATCGGCAGGGATTCATTGAAATCGAAACTCCGATGTTGATCAAATCGACACCGGAAGGAGCGCGGGATTATGTCGTCCCGAGCCGGGTGCAGCATGGAAAGTTTTATGCTCTACCGCAGAGCCCGCAGCAGCTGAAACAGCTCCTTATGGTAGCCGGATTCGAGAAGTATTTTCAGATTGCCCGCTGCATGCGCGACGAAGACCTGCGCGGCGACCGCCAGCCGGAGTTCACGCAGCTGGATCTCGAAATGTCTTTTGTCCGGAGGGAAGACGTCCTTGCGGTCGTGGAAGGCTTGGTTACAGGGCTGATCCCGGCTGTGGTGCCCCACAAGCGGATTTTCAGCCCGTTCCCGAAGATGAGCTACTCCGAGGCAATGGCCCGCTACGGTACGGATAAACCGGATCTCAGATTCGGGATGGAAATAGTCGACGTGTCGGATGCACTGCGGAGTTCGGAATTCCGGGTAATGGCCGAGACAATCCAGGCAGGTGGCGCCGTCAAGTGCATCATAGCACCGGGTTGCGCCGGGTATTCCCGCAAGGACGTGGATTTCCTCACCGAGTTCGTCCGCTCTGCAGGCGCAAAGGGACTTGCCACCTTGGCCTGGACGCAGGCAGGATTGAAAGGGACTGTGGCAAAATCGCTCAAGCCCGAAGAGGTTTCCGAAATTGCCAGAATCACCCGCGCGAAAGAAGGGGATCTTGCCTGCATCGTCGCCGACAACGCGCCTGCGGCCTGCAAGGCGTTGGGTGCGCTGCGCCTGGAATTCCGTGACCGGTTCAAGCTCGCCCCGGCGGATCTGCTGGCTTTCGGATGGGTGATCGATTTTCCGATGTTTGAGTGGGATGAAGAGGAGAAGCGCTGGAGCTTCGTGCATCATCCGTTCACCAGTCCGAAAGAGGAGCATCTCGATAAGCTCGAAAGCGACCCGGGTTCGGTCATGAGCGACGCTTATGATCTCGTATGCAATGGCTACGAGCTTTCGAGCGGAAGCATCCGTATTCACCGGCGGGATATCCAGGCAAGGATCTTCAAATGCCTCGGCTACAGCGACGAGGAGATTCAGAAGCGATTCGGCCACATGTTGGATGCGTTTGAATACGGCGCGCCGCCTCACGGAGGGATGGCGCCCGGAATCGACAGGCTTGTAATGCTTCTGGCCGACGAGCCGAACATACGCGAAGTGATCGCATTTCCCAAAACCGCCAGCGCCAGCGATCTGATGTTCGATGCCCCGTCCGATCTGGAGCCGAAGCATCTGCGCGAACTCCACATCAAGATCACGGAATAGCCAGAAAAAGCAAAAACGCCACGGATTTCGCGGATTTTCACAGATTTAAATCAGTGATAATCCGTGGAATCCGTGGCGTTTTTCAAATTCTTGATGGAACCTGAAACTTGTGGCACCTCAATCATACCATCATGCGTAATCGCTGACCTGTTCTGGAGCGGCATTATTTTAAATGCTTTGCCAGAAATTCGTAGATCTCCTTGCGCGACTCATGGGCGAGCGGTGTATCGAGGCGATTGAAGCTGTGGCCGCCGGGGGCATCCTGGTAGATCTTGTACTGAAATTCCTTCCCTGCCGCCTTTAGCTGCGCGATCAGGTGCTCCACCTCAACGACATTCACATCCCGATCATTGGTCGTCGCGTGAATCAGCAGTGGAGTTTTCAGCTTATCGGCATTCCATGCCGGCGAGCGGCGGCGGTATTCGTCTACGTCTTGGTTCGGAGTCTTGCCGATGTGATAGGGGGCAGCGAATTCTTCCTGATACTCGGGCTCCGAATAACCCATCCGCTCCAACAGGTCCGAAACCGGCACGCCGGCGTAGGCTGCCTGAAATTTCTCCGGATGGCTGAATACTGCCATGAGCGCGATAAGTCCGCCGTGGCTCCAGCCCACAATGCCGACGCGGCGAGAGTCCACAAACGGCATCGTTTCAATCGCCCAATCGCGGGCGGCAATATTGTCTTCGATCTCCAATCCACCGTAGTCGATGGCCTCCTGGTAATCCTTGCCATAGCCGGTTGAGCCGCGGTACTCAGGCGCTACTACCACATAGCCCTGATCCATCAACTCGCGGATGATATGGGTGTGATAGGTTGTGAAATCCGCATGAACTCCGCCGTGCGGCAGGATCAACAGCGGAGATTTCTTCGAACGGTCCAGTTTTTTGGGCACAAAAACGTATGTCCAGATCTTGAATGGGTGCCGCTCGTTTTTAATGCCGTAGATCTCCTTTGCCTTCGGATTGGGCGCGGAGGTTATGTAGACCTTGTCCACCGTAGCTATGTCGCCGACACGCTCGAACCACAGCACGTCGTCGATGCCCTTCAGGATCCGATCAAATGTCTGCTGCGTGGCGTCGATTCTTTTTTCGATTGCCTGCAGCCTTTTCTCCATGGCCGGCGATAGGGGTTCATCGGCAGCAAAGATTATGGGCGCCGCAAGGAGCACCGCCAGAGAAGATAACCGCGCAGCACGGATAATTGAATTTCGCATGAATTCCCTCCTGCAGTGATAACAATCGGAATTTTACGGAGTTCTGCCTGACAAAGCCGCGAACAGAGCGAAGCGGAGAGAGCGGTCTTTGATCCGCTTCAACCTGCTCTTTCCACTACGCTTTGTTCGCGGCTCGGTTGGCATTCGGGTACAGATCCAAAATGTGGCCCAGCTTCCCAATCTTTTTGTTCCCCAAGTAATAATCGTCGCCGACAAGGACCGCGCCTGGAGGTCCATCCTCCTCTTTCCGCGGCGGGAATGTGAAACCCGGAAAGTCAGGCAACTGATCCTTCAGATTCCGGGCCTTTCCTATATTCAACATCGGGAAATCGCCAAAAGTAACTCCCCTCGTGCCGTAATGCTTCTTCATTTCATCCGGCAGGGATGAGTTGGGATCGTTTGTCACTATAATTACCACATGAATAGATAGCAGCTTTCTTTGCGCCTCGGGGAATGTCTCAAAAACTGCGAGCACGGTATCGAGGCTCCTCGCTCTGCCTTTTTCCTGGTCGTAGTTTTTGTGAAATTTATCCATGCTGACGAAGGTCTTCAGCGGCGTGTCCCCATTGTCGACGTAGCGATGGAAAAAATCGCGGCACCGGTCGTAGTCCTCAAAATAGACTCCGTTCGTGTTATAGGTAGGCAACACTCCGGATTTCGCGGTAGCAATCAAGATGTCGACCAGATCCTTGCCGTCTTCCTTCCAGAGCGTCGGCTCTCCGCCGGTATAGTTCATATTCCAGTATGAGTTTTTCAAGCTGACGCAGTCGCGAATTGCCGTCAAAACCTGGTCCCAGGTCAACCGATATCCAGGACGAATGATGTGATCCTCAGCGTCTCCGATGTAGATGTATCCGCAATGCTCGCAACTGAGATTGCACTTATGGAGCAACGACACACCCATGATATGCGTGGGCATCTTGGGTTCCGTCATTAGCATCTCCTGAGTGGAGCCGAGAAATTATGTCGATCACGAAGAAATTTCCTCCATGCCGACAGCCGGTTCAAAGCAGAAACAGCTCAGAAATTGTGGCTATTCTAGCGCGGGCTTTCCCGATTTGACAGGAGTAAACGAACGCTGAGCTGCATGTTGCGGGGTGACAGGTTGCGGATTACAGAATCACGAGGACGAAACTGAGAAAACGCCACGGATTCCACGGATTTAAAATCCGTGATAATCCGTGAAATCCGTGGCGTTTTTCAAATTCCTATTAAAACGAGAGGGAAATGGCGCGGTGAATCAGCCGGATGAACTCCTGCCGATACCCGTTAAGATCTTCCCCTTTGCCATCCTGCGCCCATTCGAGAGCGCGTTCGAGATTTGCCGTGCCCTTATATGGAGAGTCGCGCAGCACCATCCCGAAAGCGGCGACCGCGGCGGCAAACTTGAAATCCTTAGAGGCCCCGATGAATTTTTCTTTCGACTCCTTCACCGTGAACTCCGAAAGAACGCTCTTGTCTTTCTCCGGTTCCTTGCTGCGGATTTTCACCGTGACCAGTTCGTTGCTCTCCGCGGATGACGATGGCTTCAACGGCTTCTGATACTTCAACGGATCTACCCCGGGGTTCGGGACCGACGTTCCGGCAGGCACGAGCTCATACAATGCGGTCACTGCATGCCCGGCGCCGATTACTCCGGCGTCTTTGGCATCGTCGTTAAAATCCTCTTTGGCCATCACCCTGTCTTCATAGCCGATCAGGCGGTAGGAGCTCACGATCCTGGGATTGAATTCGACCTGTATCTTGACGTCCTTGGCAATCGCGACCAGGGTTGAATCGATCTGCTCCACCAGAACTTTTTTTGCTTCATTCAAAGTGTCAATGTAAGCGTAATTGCCGTGCCCTTTGTTTGCCAGCATTTCCAGGGTGGCGTCTTTGTAATTGCCCATGCCGAATCCGAGCGCGCTGAGATAAATTCCGGTTTTAGCCTTTTCTTCAATCAGGCGCGCCAGGTCTCCCCGGTTGGTAATTCCGACGTTGAAGTCTCCGTCGGTGGCCAAAATGATCCGGTTCGTGCCACCCTTAATGAAGTTCTCCTGAGCCGTGCGATAGGCGAGCTGGATTCCCGCACCTCCATTCGTGCTGCCGCCTGCGTGCAAGCGGTCGATTGCCTGCATGATTTTTTCCTTTTGATCTCCTCTGGCATACGGAAGCAGCACATCTGCGTCGCTGGCATACACGACAATCGAGATCCGGTCCGCTTCAGTCAATCGGTCCACGAGCACCCGCATGGATTCCTTAATCAACGGAAGCTTGTTCCAATCGGCCATCGATCCCGAAACGTCGAGCAGGAAAACCAGATTGCCGTCCGGGCGCCTGGCTTGGTTGATTTCACGCCCTTTCAAACCGATGCGCAGCAGCCGGTGCTCCGGCGCCCAGGGAGCCTCGGTCAGCTCGAAATTGACGGCAAACGGTTTTTCGTCTTTCGGTCCCTTGTAGTCGTAATCGAAATAGTTCACCAGCTCCTCGATGCGAATCGAATCCTTAGGCGGAAGATTGCCCCCATCGAGGAATCGGCGCATGTTTGAATACGAAGCCGTGTCGACATCGATTGAGAATGTGGAGAGCGGGTTCTGCACGACATCCAGGAACGGGTTGTCG
>JBEKKY010000037.1:0-15388 GCA_050010475.1 Acidobacteriota bacterium
GTCGGAATCATTATGCTGATCGGCATCGTGAAGAAAAATGGAATCATGATGATCGACTTCGCCATCGAAGCGCAGCGGCAGCATGGCAGTTCTCCGGCGGAGGCAATCTACGAAGCGTGTCTTGTGCGCTTCCGACCGATTATGATGACCACCATGGCGGCGCTGGTAGGAACCCTGCCGATCGCCCTCGGGGTCGGCGCCGGTTCGGAAGCCAGACGTCCCCTTGGGCTTGCAGTCGAGGGGGGGCTGCTGTTTTCCCAGTTGCTCACTTTATATATCACGCCGGTGATTTACGTCTATCTGGAGCGGGCTCGAAACCTGATGCGCAAGAACCGAGGCGGCAATGTAGAAGCCGGCATTATCCGCGAAGCCGTGGAAGTCGGGAGTCGATAGGAATGACCGGATCAGGAATCGCGGTTACGGAGGATTATTTTATGTCAAGGATTGATGGGAAACGGAGCCTGGCCCGCAGGTATGTTTGGGTCGTTGTGTTTTGTCTCCCTCTGCTTTCTTTTCTATATGTAAGTTGCGCAAGTAATTCATCAACTTCCGACCGTCCTTCGAAAAAGGGATTGGGAATGGGCGCAGTTCCCGTTTCAGTAGCTAAAGTCATCAAGACGGATGTTCCGATCGACATCCAGGCTGTCGGTAACGTGGAGGCGTATTCGACCGTTTCGGTGAAAGCTCAAATAAGTGGGGAGTTGACACAGGTTCTTTTCCGGGAGGGTGAGTTCGTTAAAAGAGGGCAGGAACTGTTCAACATCGATGCGCGCACGTATGATGCGCAGCTGAACCAGGCGCAGGCAAACCTTGCCAAAGATGAATCCACACTGGTTCAGCTCGAGGCCAACCTCGCGCGGGATCTCGCTCAGCAGAAATATGCGCAATCCGAGGCCGGCCGGTATGGAAATCTCCTCGAAAAGCGCCTGGTATCGAAAGAACAGACGGAGCAGATGAATGCCAATCTCGATGCGGCGTCCGCAGCAATGCGCGCAGACCAGGCGGCGATTCAAAGCGCTAGGGCCGGCGTTGAGGCGAGCAAGGCTGCCGTGGCGAATGCCCGAGTTATGCTGAGCTACACCCGGATCGATTCACCAATCGATGGACGAACCGGAAATCTCGACGTCAAACGGGGCAACGTCATCAGCCCTAGTATGGCCCTCATGACCATCAACCAGATCGAGCCGATTTATGTTACCTTCTCTATCCCCGAATCTCAGTTGCATGCGGTGAAAAAGGAACAGGTGGTCATCGCCGCCCAGCAGGATAAGTCAATCCCGCCCGAAAACGGCAAGCTTTTCTTCATTGATAATGCTGTGGACACAAACACCGGAACCATCCGCGTGAAAGCGATTTTTTCCAATGCCGATCACAAACTCTGGCCGGGCCAATTTGTTCGGGTAAACCTGCGCCTCGGTATGAAACCGAATTCTCTCCTCATTCCAAACCAGGCCGTGCAGGCAGGCCAGGATGGTTCCTTGGTATTTGTTGTGAAGCCCGACCGCACGGTCGAATCGCGTCCTGTGGTCCCGGGGATGCGCGTCGATCAGAATGTCGTGATCGAAAAAGGATTGGAACCTGGAGAAACTGTCGTGACCGAGGGACAGCTTCGGTTAACGGCGGGGAGCCGCGTGCAATTCAGCAACTAGCAATTTATCGGGGTCGGGATCGGTATCGGGGTCGAGACAGACTCTGTCGACCCCCGATTCCGATAACGACCCCGACCCTGATTTGCTTTGCAAATGCCAAAGGTCAATACTGCCAAAGGTCCCATCGATACTTCCGCGCTCGGCGCAACGCTGATGCATGAGCACATTTTCGTGCTGTCGCCGGAGATCAATCAGAATTATCCCGAAAGTTGGGGGAAGGAAGATGTTCGGATCCACAATGCTGTGGACCAGCTCTGCGCACTCAAATCCAGGGGAATTGACTCGATTGTCGACATGACTGTGATCGGCTTGGGCCGGTATATTCCGAGGATCCAGCGGATCACTTCCCAGACGGATATAAATATCCTCGTAGCCACAGGCCTGTACACGTATCGCGACCTGCCGATCTACCTGCAGCACCGTGATCCCGGCGGGCACTATGACAGTTTGGAAAAACTTGCGGAAATGTTTCGCAGGGATATTCTGGAAGGGATCGCCGGCACAGGCGTGAAAGCTTCCATTCTCAAATGTGCAACCGACCGTCAGGGTATAACTCCAGGAGTGGAGCGCGTGATACGGGCAGTCGCTCGCGTGCACCGGGAGACCGGAGTTCCGATCGCAACCCATGCGCACGCTGCATCCCGGCGCGGCCTCGATCAGCAGCGAGTTTTAAAAGAGGAGGGGGTCGATCTCTCTCGAGTTGTAATCGGCCACTGCGGCGATACCACCGACTGCGATTACCTGGAAGAGCTTATCGAAAAGGGGTCCTATATCGGGATGGACCGGTTCGGCATCGACACGATACTCCCTTTTAAAAAGCGGGTCGAAACGGTGGCTCGTTTGTGCCGGCGGGGTTTTGACGGGAGAATGGTCCTGTCGCATGATGCGGCCTGCTATATGGACTGGTTCGAGGAGGGAGCATTGGCGGCCGCTCTGCCGAACTGGCATTTTTGCCACATCTCCGATGACGTAATCCCGGCTTTGAAAAAAGAGGGGGTTACGGACCACCAGATCCAAACCATGCTGGTTGAAAATCCGCGCAGAATTTTCGAAGCGATATCTAGCCCAGCCGGGAGCGCGGCCGTCCCGGCCGCAAATACCGGCTTGCCGGCAAGCGGGCGAGGCGCCCGCGGTCCCGGCTGAAAAAGTACTACCTCATACGGAATATCCGCTGTATAAGATATGAATCTGAAATCATCGGCAATCGTTGAGATTTGGCAAGCAATGCATGGGGTTCGGATTAACCGCTCCATTTTTTGAGAGGAGACTATCATGAAGAGAGCAATCGTCGCTTGTTTGTGTCTGGGCTTAATGTTGTTTATGAGCCCTCGTTTTTCCGTATCGCAGGAAGCCCAAGTAATCAAGCTTCCGGCGCCCCAGATGGATGGCGGCAAGCCTTTGATGCAGGCACTGAAACTGAGACAGAGCACGCGTGGGAATTTTGGCCCGGAAGAAAAACTGTCGATGCAGACTCTGTCGAATCTGCTTTGGGCCGCAAACGGCGTGAACCGCCCTGATGGACACCGTACTGCTCCTACCGCTGCGGGCTGGAACAACATCGATATCTATGTTACGACTGCCGATGGCCTTTTCCTTTATGATGCGCCACAACATGTGCTGAAAGTTATTTCAAAGGAAGATGTGCGGGCGATCTCAGGACTCGAAGGCCCGGCCGGTGGCGGGATGAAACAGGATTTTGCGAAGACGGCGCCCGCGAGTCTCATCTATGTAGCCGATATGGCTAAAACCAAAGGGATGAAATACTCAGGGGAAGATGTCGGCCCGCTTTGGTCTTATGCAAACGCAGGTACAATTGCGCAAAATGTATATCTTTTCTGCGCTTCCGAGGGACTGGCGTGCATACTTCGCGCGATGATTGATCCGGCCAAAATTTCCCAGGTTTTTAAGCTGCGCCCCGATCAGAAGGTCCTTCTCACTTCGACTATCGCCCAGTTCAAAAAATAGGGAAAAGCAAAACGGTGACAGCCACCACTGTCCCTAGGGACAGTGGTGGCTGTCACCGTTTTACACTACAAAAGCCGCCACCAGGAGTAGTAGTTCTCGCGCAGTTCGTCCATCCCCGGCATTCTGTAAAAAACGGTTTGCTCCCCGCCGGAAAACCAGAACCCCTGCTTGATCGATTTGTAGCTCACGAAATCAAGGTTTGGATTGAGGCTCACCGTTTTGGTTTTCTTGGTTGGATCTTCCTTCAATTCCTTCAGCGCCGTAGGCAGGTTTGTGGGATTCACATTCGGCAGCGGTCCCATATGGTAGGCGTGCACGGCGTTGTCCGAAACGGTAGCGTCAACATCAATATTATATTTTGTAAAAAAGATCTTTGGCGCCCCTTTTGACCACGTCTCCGCGGTTATGTAGTGACCAAACTTGCCCGGATCCAGACTGGCGGCCACAAGGAGGCGCAGGGGACAGATTTCCTGGTAGAGACGCACGCGGTCATCGTCGAAGTACGACGGCTGTACACTCTGGTCCAGGCCAAGAACTCCTCCGTCTGTCGTTACAAGGTAAAGCTTCTGCAGTGCCGAAAATTCCACATGTTCGAGCACGCGATAAGATTTGACAAATTTAGTGCGCTTCGGCCGTCCGGGAATCGGCGACTCCGTGTTCTTCAGATATTCCTCTATCCGAAGATAGGGATGACGGAAGTTGATGTCCACCTCAACAAAAATGACCTTGCCCTTGAAGTGCCGAGGGCTGCCGACGGAGTAATGCATGCCAAATTCCTCGGGTGTGAGTTGGGATGCCACAAGGGCTTCATTGGGAAAGAGGATCAGGTAAAGGTGTTTTGCGAAGTCGCCCATTCATTCCTCCTAGAGGTCACGGGTTAATAGTACCTGAAATTTTAGCACGCAGAGCCCTTAACTTGGAAACTTAGAGTTGTAAGAACAAGCTATCAGCCATCAGCGCAAACGCTTTCTCTGATGGCTGACGGCTGATAGCTGACGGCTTTTCCGACCGTGGCTGCGCTCAGGCGAAGAGCTCTCGTGGCCCTCGGGTTAATACGCTCCGTATTCCTTGGTAAAGTCGAACATCACTCGCAGATTCTCGGGCTTCGCTTCGGTAACGTGGGCGGCCGCGTCCATCATGAATCCGCCGTCTCTGCCCACGTAATCAATCAAGTTCTTGCAGCAGGAGCGCACATCCTCCGGGGAGCCTGTTGCCAGCAAGGAAATCGGAACATTCCCGCGTATGCACACCCGATCTCCGAGGATATCTTTCGCCTTCATCATGTCTGTCGCTTCAAAACGATAAATCGCTTTGCCAGCCGGTATGTCCTTTATCGCCTCGAGCCGGCTCGTGCACCTTCCTTCCCAGAAGACATACGGCACAAGTCCTTCGTTGATGAGTGCGATGATTACCTCCCGGAGGGTGGGCCAGTAAAACTTGTCAAATTGCTCCGGCGACATAAAGCCGTCCAGCCCCTTGTGGAGAGGCATGAATACGAACTTGCCTCCGGATCTCCTGGCTGAACTCACACCTCGCTCGATTTCCATCGGCAGGAGTTTTTCGCAAGCCTTGAGAACCATATCCGGCCTCCGGAACATGTCGAGCATGATCCCTTTGGTCCCTCTGAAGAAATCGCCCAGCATGTCAAACGGAGCCTGGCACATTCCGCCAGTCTGACTGAAGAATCCTTCCTGTTTCAGTTTCTTTTCAAACCGCTGGGCATAGGCTCCGTAACGCTTGGATTCCCGGCCCGCCTTTTTCAACGTGTCGAGCATGGACTGAGCTTCGGGCGAGCTGAAAATAGAGAAGATTCCCGTCGATGTGTAGCTCATCGCATTCCGGAACTGAGGGAAATTTGCAAAGCCCTGCAACGATCCGTAGATTTGCGGCCAGTATTTCCGGATAACGAAATCCATCGGGTCGGACAGGAAGTGATTGTATTCCTCGGCCTTCATATGCTCCCCTTCCACAAACTGGAATGGGACATCGGGACCGAGTTGGCCGCCCGGCCATTGCATCTGCTTGTAGTCGATCACATCAAGAAGCGAGCCCGGAAGGATGGTGCCAAACGGGCTTTGGGCAAGATCGGGCTCGAACTCCTGGGTTATCCGCAGATTGACATCAAACATCTTGTCCAGGTCATACATCATTTCCTGGAAACTGCACCCGTAAAGGCGCGCAGGCAGAAAATAAAAAGATGCCGTTACGGGGACGCGATCAGGCTTTCGCAGCGCGATGGCATCCAGGACGCGCTTTTCCCGGGCGCGATAGAGAGCTTTCTTGTTGTCCTTCATGGCTTCCCCCATAGAATTATCTGCTTATTTTTGCGAAGGATAAGTATACAAGAAGGAGCCGACCCCGATCTTGTTATTGAATTTTCTTCAGCAGCCAGGCCATGTTCTTTCCGAGATTCCTCATGGTCTGGATCCCTTCGGCGTCCTCCAGCACATCGCCCGGCTTTCTGCCCAGGGCCATGTTCCAGTAGCTCGAACCGGGGATAATCATCTCGCTGATGAGGAAAAGGTAATTCAAGCTTGCCAATGTGTGGTTGGAACCGGCACGGCGCACCGCCACGACTCCGGCGCCGACTTTTCTCCTGAGCAGATTTCCGTTGGCTCGTGCGACAAGTCCGGTTCGTTCCATCAATGCTTTCATCCCGGCGGTGACATCGGAAAAATAAACCGGCGATCCCAGGAGAAGCCCATCGGCCTTGCTGATTTTTTCGAAATATTGGTTGAAGGGATCGGTCTCAATGGCACACTTCATGTTTTTCCGCTCCATGCACTTGTAGCACGCGATACATCCCTGGATCGGGTCCTGTTCTGCCATTTGCACCAGTTCGGTCTCGATTCCTTCCTCCTCCAATTCATCCAGGACCGTTTTCAACAGCAGGCATGTGTTGCCATCTTTTCTACCGCTTCCATTGAATGCCGTCACTCTCATACAATCACATCCTCCATCTTCGGATCTTCGAGACTTTGAGTCCTGGAGTTTAACGCGAAGCCGCAAAGTCTCAAAGTGTTGAACGTTTCTTAAATCCCGCCTTTTCAATTTGTGCAACGGTGAAGCGTAAGTATAAAATAAAAACCCTCTGCAGGTTCATGCCGGACGCCTATATTGTGGTATTACTTTATAGTAATTAAACGGTAGGAGTCGGATCAAAGGAGCGTTACGATGCCCCCAATTTCTGAAGCAACCCGCCCGTTGATGTGGAACATTTCCCACGTGTGGGTGATGTATGGATTGTTCGTAATCGCAATGGCGATATTCGCCCGCGGAATTTACAGCCGGGTCGAGTTCTGGCGCCGGGGAAAAGCGGACAACGAGAGACTGGCGGATTGGGGAACTCGCCTCAAAGTGCTTTTGCGCGAGGTCTTCCTGCAGAAACAGGTCCGGAATTCCGGCTTTCCCGCGATTTTTCATTGCCTGGTTTTCTATTCATTCCTTGCCCTATTCATAACGACTCTGGTGGTCATGGTTGAATACGATGCGGGGCATCTGTTTGGAGTTCATCTCAACATTTTCCGCGGATTCGTCTACGTGTTTTTCTCCGTGGCGTCCGAACTTGCCGGGATCCTCATTCTGATCGGAATCGCCATGGCAGCCTATCGCCGCTATGTGGCCAAACCCGAAACCGTTCCCAACACCGCGGAGGACGGGCTTATTCTTCTCTTGATTGCCTGCATGGTGATCACCGGCTATCTGGTTGAAGGGCTGCGGATCGCCACAAACGGCGATCAATGGAAGATGATTTCGCCCGTAGGTTGGGGCCTCTCCAGCCTTTTTGCCGGAATCAGCGAGAACACAGGAAGAAACGCACATGCCTGGTTCTGGTGGATTCACACGGTCTTTGCCATGAGCTGGATTGCGATGATTCCCTATACCAAGTTCGTCCACCTGCTCTCGCTTCCGACCAACGTTTTCTTTTCGAAGCTGAAGCCGAGAGGCGAATTGCAGCGGCCTGACATCGAAAAACTGATGGAGAGCGCAGACGATGCCGAGCTTCGCATCGGCATTCAGAAAGCCGAAGAGCTGACCTGGAAGCAGCGCATGGATCTGGACACGTGCGTTTCCTGCGGCCGTTGCGATGAGGTCTGTCCGGCATACATGGCCGACAAGGAATATTTCACTCCGAGACAGCTGATTGCGCGCATGAAGAAATCGCTGGACGAGGCCGGCGAAAACGGGAAACAAACAGCCGAGGCTGCCGACATTGTCGGCAAAGCGTTCGATGAGGAGTTCATCTGGCATTGCCGGACCTGCAGCGCCTGCATGGAAGTTTGCCCCGCGCTCATCGATCATGTGGATACCCTGATGGAGTTGCGCCGCAATGAGGTGCTCATTCAGGGGCGGATACCGGAGGAAGCCGGACGGGCGCTGAAATTGTACGAGACCAACGGAAATCCTTTTGCTCCCCAGTCCGAAAGGACCGACTGGATCAATCGAATGGGTGTCCGGGTCGTCGGCCCCGGCGAAAAAGTGGATGTCCTCTATTGGATCGGCTGCTGCGTGACCTTCGATCCGCAGAAACACAAAATCGCGGAAGATCTTTGCCGGCTGTTGACGAAGTGCGGCATTGATTTCGGCGTGCTTGGCGAAGACGAGAAATGCTGCGGGGATCCCGCCCGCGTCATGGGCCAGGAAATGCTGTTTCAGCAGACCGCAAAAGAACAGGTCGAGCTTCTCAAACAGCGCGAATTCAAGGTATTGCTCACCGGCTGTCCCCATTGTTACAACGTTATCAAACATGAGTACAAACAATTCGGCGGAAACTTTAATGTGGTGCACCACAGCGAATACATTCATGAGATGCTCGATCGCGGAATGCTTAAACCCCAATTCGGGACGGAGCGGAAGTATGTGTATCACGACCCGTGCTATCTGGGGCGCTACCAGAAGATCTTCGACCCGCCGCGCGAGATCGTAAAGTCGATTCCCAACGCGCAGCTACTCGAGATGAAGAACCGGCGGGAAAAAAGCCTGTGCTGCGGGGCCGGAGGCGGGCACTATTGGATGGATCTCAAGCGCGGCGAGCGGATCAACAATCTGCGCGTAAAACAGGCTCAAGCGGCAGGCGCCGATACGATCGTGACGGGGTGCGCATATTGCATGCATATGCTCCAGGACTCGGTGAAGCTTCTCAACTGTGATGAAACCATGCGTGTCGTGGATCTGGCGTCGCTTACTGCCGACAGCCTGGAGTCCCCCAAAAAATAGCAGGCTTCGAGGCTTTGGGTCTTTGAGATGAACCTCCGAGCCCTCGAAACTTCGAAGAGTTCCGTTCATGAAACAAACAAATCGCCGCAGGATTGCCGTTGCCATGATCTGCTATGGTGTGCTTATCTCGGTGGCGCTGTATGCCCTGCTGCCGGTGCGATCTTCCAATGAAACTTTTATAATGCTGGCGGTTCTGCTTGTTTTCCTTCTGCTGATAATCAAAACCCTGGCTCATTCCGAAGACGAGTAATTCCGCCGGGATCGCCGGCGTCTCGCCGGCTCTTTTCCGATTTCTGCGGCCCATCTGTGGGGTTGCGAAAAAGAGCCGCCGGGATGGCGGCGCTCCCGGGAAAGCATCTCTTTGGGTCCGAGCCGCGCCTGTGATATTTTGGGATGTCAATCCGGAACCGAAAGGGGATGCTATGCCGACCAAACTGAGGAGTGCGACGACTACAGAGGGGAGACGAATGGCGGGTGCGCGCAGCCTGTGGCGCGCCAACGGTATGCGCGAGGATCAGATCGGCAAGCCGATCATCGCCGTCGTCAATTCGTTTACTCAATTTGTCCCGGGCCATGTGCATCTGCATGCAATCGGACAGCAAGTCAAGAAGATGATCGAGGACCGGGGTTGCTTTGCCGCCGAATTCAATACGATTGCGATCGACGACGGGATCGCGATGGGGCACGACGGCATGCTGTACTCGCTCCCCTCCAGGGAACTGATCGCCGACAGCGTCGAATACATGATGAACGCACATATGGCGGACGCGATGATCTGCATCTCCAATTGCGACAAAATCACCCCTGGGATGCTGATGGCTGCCATGCGGCTGAATATCCCGTCCATTTTCGTTTCCGGCGGCCCGATGGAAGCGGGAATCGTAGGGGCGAAGCGCTATGACCTTATCGATGCGATGGTGATGTCCGCCGACGCTTCGGTTTCCGATGCGGAGATCTCGGAGCTGGAAGCGGCTGCATGCCCGACGTGCGGATCCTGCTCCGGAATGTTTACGGCAAATTCCATGAACTGTCTCGTGGAAGCGCTCGGCATGGCGCTGCCCGGCAACGGCACGATGCTTGCAACGCACAAAAACCGGATGGCTTTGTTTGAGAAAGCGTCACAGCGGATTGTGGAGATGGCAACCGCCCGTTACGCGCGGGATGACGAGTCGGTCCTGCCGCGATCCATCGCAACACGTCAGGCATTCATTAACGCCATGTCCCTTGACATTGCAATGGGCGGCTCCACAAATACCGTCCTTCACCTTCTGGCGATCGCACGGGAGGCGGAGGTGGATTTCTCCATGTCCGACATTGACCGGCTGTCGCGAAAAATACCGGTGCTCTGTAAAGTCGCTCCAAGTTCCTCGTACCATATGGAGGATATCCATCGAGCCGGCGGAATCATGGCGATCCTGGGAGAGCTCGCGCAGGCTAATTTAATAGACACCTCCGTCAAGCGGGTTGATGGGACGAGTCTGCAGCCTGTGCTCGATGCTTTTGATATTTCGAGTCCGACGGCAACGGAAGCAGCCCGAAAACTGTATCTGAGTGCGCCGGGAACCAAGGGCCGCAATCTGGTCCTTGCCTCGCAGGATAACTACTATCCGGAGCCCGACCTTGACAGACAGTCGGGGTGCATTCGCGACATCGCACATTGCTATTCCAAAGATGGAGGATTGGCGGTGCTATTTGGGAATATCGCGCAAGACGGATGCATCGTGAAAACCGCGGGAGTGGATCCGTCGATATTCCGGTTCACGGGGACGGCGTGTGTCTACGATTCGCAGGAAGCGGCTTGTGACGGCATTCTTGGCGGCGAGGTGAAGGCTGGGAATGTGGTCGTGATTCGCTATGAAGGACCCAAAGGGGGACCCGGCATGCAGGAGATGCTGTACCCGACGTCGTATATCAAATCCATGCATCTGGGGGCCCAGTGCGCATTGATTACCGACGGCAGATTTTCCGGGGGGACTACCGGACTCTCCATCGGCCATGTCTCGCCTGAAGCAGCAGCCCAGGGTGCAATTGCACTGGTCAGGAACGGTGACACGATCCGCATTGATATCCCAGGCAGGAAAATCGAGCTCGCGATCGGTGAGAAGGAGCTTGAGAAACGGCGCGCTCACGAGCTGTCAAAAGGAACGTCGGGATTCAAACCGCAACGGCAGAGGAAAATATCGCAGGCGCTCCGCACGTATGCGCTTTTCGCAGCTTCCGCGGACAAGGGCGCCGTTCGGGTTTTTCCTGAGGAATAAAAAACGGGGACGCCACCCTATTTCGCCGTTCTGCTCTCATTGTGTCACAGGTTTTCCGCGAAATAGGGTGGCGTCCCCATTTTATTGCGCGGGATGACGCTTGTCGAATTCCTCCGCTGTCATGAAAGTCTCAATCACCGCTTTGGACTTCAGATCGTCAACATGGTTCCGTAGAGCCCTCTGCTTGGCACTTTTATCGAGATACTGCTTGATTTGGGGTTTTGCCGCTTCCGGGCTTACCTTTTCCTCGGGCTTCAACTCAATTACCTGTAGGAGATAAAAGCCGTTTTGCGCTTCCATCACGGTCGTCATGCCTCCTTGAGGTGTGGCGAATATTATGTCCTCCAGCGATTTTATGTTTTCGTTTCTGGAAAGATAACCTAAATCGCCTCCCTTGGAGGCACTGGCGGAGTCCTGCGAAAATTTGGCGGCTGCATCCGCAAACGTGATCTTTTTTGACTCAATGTCCGCGCGGATGTCTTCCAGTTTTTTCTTTATTTCTGCCTTCTGTTCCAGAGTGCTGGTCGGTTCTATCTTCAGGAAAATTTGCGCCACGTGCGCCTGTGCCTGGACTGCAAATTTGTCGGGGTTGCTGTCGTAGAATTTCTGAATGTCCGCATCCGAGGCTGCAGGGACATCTTTTACTGCGAGGTCGATGACAGCCTGCATGCTCATGCTTTCTTCGATGTTCTTCCTCACATCCGCCTCGGTCATGTTTAAGCGCGCCATCGTCTTCTGGAATGCCTCCTGCGAAGGATACTGGCTTGCGATCTGCTGGAATTGCTGATCTATTTTGGCCTTGTCCACAGTCACGTTCTGCTTTTTGGCCTCATTCTTCAACAAAATACTGGTGATGAGGTTGTCGAGTGCACCCTTAAACAGCACAGTGCGCCGTTGCTTTTGCTGCTCCGGCGTCATCGGGACATTTTGGCTGGCAAGAGCTTCCATCGCTGAAAGGACCTGTTTTTCCGTTATGGGCTCGCCGGAAACCCTGAGAACTACGACATTGGATTCCTGTTGTGTGGAGGCCGGAGTCGCGGTCGTAGCCGAAGGAGACGCAGCGGGCGCAGCCGGAGCTTTTTCCTGGGCTGACGCCGTAAGGCACAGGGAACCGAAGACGATCGTCACTGCAATGGAAGGCCATCGGGACATATAGATTCTCCTCTTGATTTGGGCAGCGGTCGCCGTGCTGAATTGCCCGGATATCATCGCTCAAAATCAGGCGAGATTGTCCGACGGGGTGCACCGGATGTCAAGACATCCCGTGCAGACGGGAGCGCAGGCCATTGCTTCGCGGTCTCCGCGCCTCCGCGCGACCGGCTTCAAGCTCTCCATATTTGGAGAAATGAGGTCGGAATTGTATCCTGTATACGAGGCAAGCGCTCGAATATGCTCTGGATCGCATCCGCTCTAGTTTTCCTGGTCAATCTCCCATTTGGCTATTGGAGATCGAGAGTCCCCAAATTCTCGATACAATGGATTCTGGCGATCCATGCGCCTGTGCCGCTCGTGATTGCGTGCAGAATTTTCTTCGGGTTGGGATGGCACCTGATTACCTTTCCGGTGCTCATCGGAGCTTTTTTCGCCGGGCAGCTTGCCGGTGCAAGACTCCAGCGCCTTCTGAACAGCGTCTGAAAAACGCCACCGATTCCGCAGATTTCACCGATTCAAAATCCGTGGAATCAGTGGGATCCGTGGCGTTGTTTGCTCTTGTTATGCGAGTGCGGCCGATGATTCGATTTCGATCGGCATCTCTTTCAGGATCTTGCCGCGGAGCCCCACGATAACGCAACTTACCGGCACCTTATTTTTTGCTCGGCCCGCCGCTTCAACCACAAGCCGCAACAAGCCGCTGCAACAGGGCACCTGCATGATCATGACACGAATGGACTTTACCGCGGCCTGGTCGATGAAGGCTGCCAGTTTCTCCAGATAGATCTCCTGGCGCGAATCCAGCTTGGGACAGGCGATCGCCAGGGTACGACCCCTCAGGAAATCCCTGTGAAAATCGGACAGCGCGTAGGCGACGCAATCCGCGGCAATCAGGAGGTCGGAGTTCTGATAGTGTGGCGCCAAAGGGGAGATCAGATGAAGTTGGACTGGCCAGTGAGTGAGCTGAGATGGCGTCCAGCTCTCTTCGTCGGCGGATAACTGAGTGGTGGGAAAGGAGTAAGTCCTGGAGCCCGGACACTGCCTGGCTGCGGGTTCCCGATCGGTAAGCTCAGATGGGAAATCGATCTGCACATTTTGTTCGCGCAGATAGGAGATTGCCTGTTTCAGATATGCAGTCTGGAAATGAGTTTTCAGATGACCGAGGTGCGCCAGAATTACATTGGGCCCTTGTGGAACGATATTCTTCATGACCTCGATTTCGTTGTACTCCTCCGCCTCGCGTTCTTCGACCGTGATTGCGTTCTCGGGACAGGAACCGATACATGCGCCAAGACCGTCGCAGAGCAGATCGCCCACAAGACGCGCCTTCCCGTCAATGACCTGCAACGCGCCTTCCGGGCAATCGGCCGCGCACAGGCCGCATCCATTGCACTTTTCTTGATCGATTGTGATGATCTTCCTTCTCATATCTGCTCTCACTTTCCTCTTAATTTCACCTCTATAAGAATGCAGCATCTTCGCCTGAAAATCCTTGATCCGCGTCAAGAAAGTCTCGATTTAAGTTATACTCCGCATGGAGCAGATAAGCTGCACGCGCTGAAGATCTGCAAGAGGTGGCGTCCCCAATTCGTCTATTGGCTGAGCCGGCTTTTCACTTTTTCCCAGGAGGCGGTGATCAGGAAGCTTTCGTCCATGTCATCGACCATCCGCTCAAATTTCTTCAAGGGGACGGAAAAGGCCAAGGAGGATGAATCAATGCCGGGGCGCGCCGACACGTCGAACATCCCCAGAACCGCGCGCGGGTGATTCGACTGAGACTCGATCAGCGGATACTGAACAATTGTCCCACAGCCGGCGCCCATAGGACAGAAAACGGCTTCATTGGTCGGTTCATCGTAGTTGGCGAGTGTAAACAGGCCGGAAAGAACATCCGGAGGCGCGAAGAAAATGACGACCTGCGGCTGATCTTTTTCCTCCAGCGCATCCCATCGCTTAAAGACGATGTATTTGGCCGGCGCCGTAAAGCTTGGGACATGCTTGAGCAGTTCCCGCACGAGTTCCGGCGTCTTTTTGTATCTCTCTCCCTCGAGCTTTCCGGGGATGCCGCAAGACAGGAAGTATTCAAAGTTGGGCATCAGACCTTGGCTGAAACCGAGATAGCGCTTGCCCCCGAAACAGGCCACGGACTTTGTGTCGAAACACATTGTCTGTCCTTGCCGGACGGCAGCGAGGTCTCCGATAAAGCAATGCTGTCCCTCGGTGATTCTGAAGGGCTGCGCACTCCCCGGATCATCCGTGTAGTAGAAAGCAATGGGCATCTCGGCAGTGGGAAAATATTTGTGCCAGCGTTCGATAAACTGTTCTTTCAGCCCTTGTTTCATTTCGGTCCTCCTTGGCGATCAGGATTCAATGGTGAATATTGATGATGTTAAATCAAAAGCTCATCGAAAGGAAGAAAGCGCCTCTTCGCGTCTTTGAGTCTTGGAGCCTTGGAGTTAAACTCAAAGACTCCAAGACTCGAAGACTCGAAGAAAGAATTGGTCCGATGGATACAGCAACGCTGAATAAGGTTCTTCGCATCTTGAGAAGGCAAATCCGGGAATGGAAGGTTCCTGCGGTAGGGGTGGTTGCGGAACGGGCCGTCGATCGTCCATTCGAAACGCTGGTCAGTACGATCCTGTCTTTGCGCACGAAAGACAAGGTGACGGAAGCCGCCTCGCGCAGATTGCTTGCCCGGGCTCCGAATCCGGAGGCCCTCCTCTCACTGTCGCTCGGAGAAATTGAACGGCTGATTTACCCGGTCGGGTTTTATCACACGAAAGCGAAAAACTTGATCGGAACGTGCCGGTCTCTACTGCGAAATTATGGTGGCCGCGTCCCCCGGTCAATGGAGCAACTCCTCGAACTCCCCGGTGTCGGACGAAAGACAGCGAATCTGGTCCTAACGGTCGGTTTCGGCGATTATGGGATCTGCGTCGACACCCACGTACATAGGATTTCAAATCTTTGGGGTTATGTTGCAACCAAAACTCCGGAAGAAACGGAATTTGCACTGCGGAGGATTCTTCCAAGAAGGCACTGGAAAACGTTCAACGATATTCTGGTGACTTTCGGGCAGAACCTGTGCGTCCCGGTTTCTCCCTGGTGCAGCAAATGCCCGATTGCCGGCTTCTGCCCTCGGGTCGG
>JBEKKY010000038.1:0-15340 GCA_050010475.1 Acidobacteriota bacterium
TAGGTGTAGCTGTCCAGCGCAGATTGAAAGGATTCGCAGAAAGCTTCTCGGTCTTCCGCGCTGATTTTCGAGTGGGCTTCTGCGTTCTGCCCTATCCTTTGAAAGCTTTCGATCAGGTCCTGCGGAGTATATCCGGCGCTGGACAGAACCTGCCCTAGAGATTCCCCGCGTATCACCTTGTCGATGTGTGGCCGGCCCGAATCATCCACCAGGAAATGAGCTTCGTTGGCAGAACCCAGGAGATTATGATTCATTCCAAGTGATTCCTGATACGCGCCCACTAGAAAGATGGCCAGGTAATAAGGTTCCGAATTTACGCCGTGCAGCTCAAGCGCCTGCTTCACATCCCGCAGATCGACAAACTTATCGATCTGACCGTCCGAATCGCAGGTGATATCGCATAAGGTTCCGCGCTCGGTGGGCTCCTCGGTCAGTCGAGTGATCGGAATGATAGGAAATAGCTGATCCAGAGCCCAACTGTCCGGAGTCGACTGAAAAACAGAAAAATTGCAGATGTACTTGCTGGCCAGGATGTTTTCCAGATCAATAAACTCTTCCGGACGCTCCTTCATGGACCGGGAGAACTTTATTGCCTTCCGGCAGATTTCCCAAAACAGCCATTCCCCCTGGGCACGGTTCTGCAGGTTCAAATATCCCAGATTAAACAACGACTGCAATTCCTCCCTGTGCTGCAAAGCGTCGTGGTAGTACTCGCGAAAGTTCTTGGGATTGACGTCTTTGTATAGATCCATCATCTCCCGCACTACCTCGGAATCCACTTTTGCCGGGTCAATCTCCGAACCTCCCAAGCCGGGATTCAACGTGCGAATGACGTTCATGATGAAGAGCGCATGATGGGCGGCGACGGCCCGGCCGCTTTCCGTTACAATGGTGGGCGGCGGTACATTCTCCGATTGGCAGATTTCATTAATCGTATAGACGATGTCGTTGGCAAATTCCTGCATGCTGTAATTGACGCTGCAGTCCGATGCCGTGCGGCTCCCGTCGTAATCGACACCAAGGCCGCCGCCGACATTGAGATACTCCGTCGGAAATCCCATCTTGTGTACCTTGGCATAGACTCGCGCTGCCTCTTTGATTGCGTTTTTTATCCGGCGGATATCGGTGATCTGCGATCCGATGTGGAAGTGCAGCATCTTCAGCTGGCGCGTAACCTCCTGATCCGAGGCCAGCCTCAGGCAATCCAGCAACTGAATGGTGTTTATGCCGAACTTGGAGGTTTCCCCTCCGGACTCTTCCCATTTTCCCGCACCACGGGAAAAAACCCGAACGCGGATTCCCAGGTTGGGGCGAATGTTGAGTGAAGAGGAAACCTCGGCAATCTTCTTCAGATCCGAGACCTCTTCCATGACAATCACCGGGTTCTTGCCGATTTTCGAAGACATCATAGCCCATTCGAGATACCGGCGATCTTTGACCCCGTTGCAGATCAGCAGCGCGTTCGGATGGATCGAAAGCGTGAGAGCCGCGGCCAATTCCGCTTTGGTCCCCACCTCGAGCCCATACTCGTAACGGTGGCCGGCGGCCATTAGGCGTTCCACCACGCTTCGTTTCTGGTTTACCTTCATCGGGTAGACGCCACGATGACGCGCACCGTAGTTGTATTCGGCGATGGAATTACGAAAAGCCTCGTGCAACTCCTTAATTTGGGTATCCAGGATTTGCGGAAACCGCAGCAGGAATGGAGGCGTAACGCGGCGCTGCAGAAGAGTCTGAACGAGAGAAATGACTTCAACCCCCATCAGGGGATTTCTCGTTGGGTGGACGGTAAGGCAGCCTTGCTCACTAACTCCAAAGTAACCCCCGCCCCAGTTGTCAACTCCATAGATGCGATTAGGGATTTCGCTTGGAGACAGGCGGAGGCTTTGGGTTAGTTCCTTCATCGGTTCGGGTCACCTCTTGAGAAAACCAAGTTTTTCAAGTTAGCAGACACAGGTGGTGAAAGCAACAAATGTTCCTTGTCACACCCGGAGCAACCGTTCATCACGCTTTAACGCGCTCCATGTACTTGCCTTCGCTCGTGTCGACACGGATTAGTTCCCCTTCGTTGACGAAAGGAGGCACTTGAATGACGAGCCCCGTTTCCAGTGTGGCCGGCTTATTAACGTTGCTTACTGTTGCGCCGCGAAGCGCTGGCTCCGTGGAAACCACCCGGAGTTCTACCGAAGGAGGCATATCAACACCGATCGGCTTTCCCTCGAAAAACTCGATCTGCAGTTTGATATTCGGGATCATGTAAGGAATGGAATCCTCGAGCAGGTCCGAAGGGAGATGGAATTGTTCAAAGGTCTCGGTATTCATGAAATAATAATCCGAGCCGTCCGAATATAGATACTCCACCTCGTGAGTTTCGAGATAGGCTTGTTCCACCCTGTCTTCAGACCTGAACCGATGCTCGATAATCGACCCGGATTTCATTGATTTCAGCTTGGTCTGCACCATTCCCCGCCAGTTCCCCGGCGTTATGTGCTGAAATGAGAACACACGGTATAACTCACCGTTGAGCTTGATGGCCATGCCCCGCTTAATTTGTGTTGCAGCGATCATCATTCGGACAACCCCATTTTTAAATGCGTCATATTACTTGAACCCCGCCTCCGTTACAAGGCTAGTCGGATTCCTCAAAAGATTTTTCTTGTTGAATAGTCGGGATTTTTCCTGGCTTGTGATTCCGCTGCCGCATTGCTTCAATGATGACTGGTAGGAGAGATAAGAACACGACTATTGCGATAACAATGTGGATATGTTTGTCGATGTCCGGGATCGAGGCGCCCAGAAAATAACCGAGCAGGATCATGCCCCAGACCCAGAGGAATCCACCGCAGATATCATAGGACAGGAAGCGGCGATACTTCATGCGTGCGGCGCCGGCAACCGGGGAGGCAAAAGTCCGGATAATCGGCACGAAACGCGCAAGCACAACGGCTTTTCCCCCATACCTGGAATAGAAATCATGAGCTCTTTCCAGGTGCCGCTTTTTGAATAAGAACGAATTATCCCTTTTGTACAGCGCCACCCCTGCCCTGCGTCCAATCCAATAACCCAGCTGGTCGCCGGCGATTGCGCAAATCCATACGAGAGAAAGCAGCCATCCAAGTTTCAGTTGCCCCGCTGAAGCAAAGATGCCTGCCGTAACGAGCAGCGAATCTCCGGGAAGAAAGAATCCCACAAAAAGGCCCGTCTCGACAAACACGATGCAGCAGACAAGCAGCATCCCTCCCCACTGGATCAATCCTTTGATATCGGAAAGGAAGTGATATGCATTCTTCAGCAACTCGAACATTCCAGGCCTTTCATAAATTGATGGGATCAGCTCCTTTTAGCTTGTTGAACTCTGGGAGTTGGTCCGAGCATTAGGCTGAGTTCGATCTGACGGGGACTGCAGGCCGTTGCGCAGGGTCTCCTCGCAAATCCGAGCGGATCGAGAGGCAGGCGCACCCTGGGGGTTTCAATTGTATATAAATCCTTCTTCCAGCATTCCCAGCACCTGAATTCAGTCGAGGCGGAATCAGATCTCGAGAATCTCGGATTCCTTTTTCTTTTCAATCTCCTCTATTTTTTCGATGTGCGCGTTGGTCGTATCCTGCACCTTCTTGAGCGCATCCTTCTCCTCATCCTCGGAAATTTTCTTATCCTTGAGAAGACTCTTGAGCTGATCGTTCGCTTCGTGGCGCACCTGGCGCACCGCTACTTTGTGCTGCTCGCCGATATGCGCCACAGACTTTGCCAGTTGCTTGCGCCTTTCCTGCGTAAGCGGGGGGATCGGCAGCCGGATGACCTTTCCGTCATTCGTTGGATTCAACCCCAGATCGGAGGTCAGGATCGCTTTTTCAATTGCGGATATCGTGGAAGGATCCCACGGCTGGATGACGATCAAAGTCGGGTCCGGCGCAGATAAGGAAGCCATCTGATTCAGCGGCGTCGGTGTCCCGTAGTAATTGGCCTGAATATGATCCAGGATGCTTACAGAAGCACGGCCGGTCCGAATTGTCGCCAGGTTCTCCTGCATGTCCGTCACACATTTTTCCATACGCTTCTTGGCCGCATCGAGCGTCTGTCGAATCATCAGTTTCTATTCCTCCTTTGCACAGATAACGGAACCCACTTTTGAGCCCAGTACCACTTTTTTGATGTTACCACGACGCAGAAGGTTGAAAACGACTATGGGCAGCTTGTGCTCCATGCAGAGCGTAATCGCCGTTGTGTCCATTACGCGCAAGCCCTTTCCCAGCACTTCAAGATAGGTGAGTTTTTTGAACAGTCTGGCCGAAGGATTGAGCATGGGATCGGAGTCGTAGATCCCGTCCACCTTGGTGGCCTTCAAAATCGCTTCAGCGCCGATCTCCATCGCCCGAAGAGCCGCTGCCGTGTCGGTGGAAAAGTAGGGATTTCCCGTCCCGGCCGCAAAGATCACAACCCGCCCTTTTTCGAGGTGGCGAATCGCCCGCCGACGAATGAAGGGTTCTGCCACCTCCCTCATTTCAATGGCGGATTGAACTCGCGTGAAGACACCCAATTTCTCAAGCGCATTTTGCAGCGCCAGGGCGTTGATAACCGTCGCCAGCATGCCCATGTAATCGCCGCTTACCCGATCCATCCCCGCTGCGCTGACGGAGATTCCGCGAACGATGTTGCCTCCGCCAACAGTCGCGGCGACCTGGACGCCGAGAGAATGCAACTCCGAAATCTCTTCCGCAATTCTGGAAGCCATTGCCGGATCGACACCATAGCTCTGGCTTCCCATCAGCGCCTCGCCGCTCAGTTTGAGCAGGACGCGCCGGAATCGCGGTTTTATTTCCGAACGATTCTCTTCCATAGGTCCTCCCGAAAATGCAGCGACGGTCGCAAAAACCAAATAGGGGACGCCTCCCTATTTCGCCTGTTTTGCTGCGGCTTCACTGTTGCCGATCAAGCGAAATAGGGAGGCGTCCCCTATTTTCCTATTTTTATTCGCCGAGCTTATAGCGAACGAATCGCCGAACCTGGATGTTTTCGCCTATCTTTTGAATGTGAGCAGC
The DNA here is from genome assembly GCA_050010475.1 of Acidobacteriota bacterium. GTDB lineage: Bacteria > Acidobacteriota > UBA6911 > UBA6911 > UBA6911 > UBA6911. Next base: position 5,040 of record JBEKKY010000038.1, read on the forward strand.
AATATGATCCCGAACCGAAATCGAAGGATCTTTCACGAACGGCTGTTCCAGGAGGCACGCTTCCGAATAATACTTGGACATGCGTCCTTCGACGATTTTGTCAAGAACGTTCTCCGGTTTGCCCGTGGTCCGTGCCTGTTCCCGGTAAATTTCGCGCTCACTCGCCAGCACGTCTTCGGTCACGTCTTCCTTGCGGATGAATCCCGGATCGCTTGCCGCAATGTGCATGGCGATATCTTTTACCAGGGCCTGAAACTCTGGATTTCGCGCCACAAAGTCTGATTCGCAGTTTACCTCGACCATGACGCCTATTTTGCCATTGTGGATATAAGCGCCGATCAAACCGTCTTTTGTTTCACGGCCGGACTTTTTGGCAGCCGAGGCCAATCCTCGCTTGCGCAGGATGGTGATCGCCGCTTCGAGATCCCCTTTGGATTCCTGGAGAGCGCTCTTGCACTCCATAAAACCAACGCCCGTTTTTTCCCTGAGTTCCTTTACCAGTTCCGCGGAAATTGTCATGACATGCCTCCTGTTTGCTTTCTCTCCGAGTTGATAGACTCCCGCGCTACTTCAACCGCATCGGTCAGAAAAACCCCTTTACCCGGCAAACCCGGGTCCCGGAGAGTTGTAGGGTGGTGTAAATATATGCAGCGAGACGCCCGCTTTAACCGGAGAGCTTCTGCTCGTCCGACGGCTCCCCCTCGGCGGCGGGAACACTCGCAGGTTCGTCCGCCGCACCGATAGAGGAGGAAGGTTCTGCCGGCGCTGCCGGCTCGGACCTCCTGGTCTTGGCTTTACGCTGGAGTGTCTTCCGCACCGTGGTCTTCGGACGTGCAGGGGCTTCAGCGGCCGGCGTGGCGCCTTCAGCAGGAATGCCTTCGGACTCCTTCCCTTCAGCACTCTTGCGTGCATCCGCAGCTTTCGCGGCCGCTTCACGGGCTGCAGCGGCCTGCTGAGCCTGGAGTTGCCGCTGCTTTTCCATCTGCTCGGCCTGCTCTTTCTGCTGGGCTTCAAAAACCGCTTTGCCCTCCAGATACGCCTGCGCGATCGTGTCTGTTATCAAACGGATGGCACGCAACGCATCGTCATTCCCAGGAATGATATAGTCGATCTCGTCCGGATCGCAGTTTGTGTCTGCAACACCGATAATGGGAATTCCAAGCTTGGCGGCTTCCTTGACTGCGATCGTTTCCAGCCTGGTGTCGATGATGAAAAGAGCATCCGGCAGTCCGGACATCTCCTTGATCCCGGAAAGGTTCTTCTCCAGTTTCTTCCGCTCGCGCTCATAGCGGGCAACCTCTTTCTTTGAGAAGAGATCATACTGTCCGTTGCTTCGCATCGACTCAAGTTCGCGGAACCGCTTGATGCTTTTCTGAATAGTTACAAAGTTGGTGAGAAGCCCTCCCAGCCATCTTTGGTTCACATAAAACATCGACGTCCGTTGCGCCGCCTCCTGGATGGCTTCCTGCGCTTGGCGCTTGGTGCCTAAAAACAGAACCGTCTTTCCCTGAGCGCCCAATTCATAAATAAATTGAATTGCGTTCTTGAACAGTTTCAGGCTTTTCTGCAAATCAATTATGTATATGCCGTTTCTCTGGCCGAAGATGTATTCCTTCATCTTCGGGTTCCATCGTTTAGTCTGGTGGCCGAAATGAACTCCCGCCTCCAGCAGCTGCTTCATGGTTATGGAAACCAACTAGAACCTCCTCCGGTTTATCGCTTGGAGAATTGGAATCTCTTGCGAGCCCCCTTCTGCCCATATTTCTTTCGTTCTTTAATGCGGGAGTCTCGAGTGAGCAATCCTGCCCGTTTCAACCTGGGGCGCAGTTCCGCATTGAACTGCAACAGCGCTTTGGCAATACCGAGCCGGATGGCCCCCGCTTGACCGGAAGTTCCCCCTCCGTTGACGATGGCTCGGATATCGAATTTTCCCAGGTTGTCCGTAACGGCCAGTGGATAGCGGATTACGGTGCGCTGGGTTTCATTCTTGAAGTATTCATTCAGATCCCGTTTGTTCACAATCACCTGGCCCGCTCCAGGCAAAAGACGCACACGAGCTGTAGAACTCTTCCTCTTTCCCGTTCCGTTGTATTCGACGATCGCCATTCAACTCCTTAGTTTGCAGAATATAAAAACCACTCGGTTATTGGAATGGACTATAAGGCCAGCGGTGTAGGCTGCTGGGCCTGGTGCGGATGCTGAGGGCCTGCGTATACTTTCAATTTCTTTCTCATCGCCCGACCCAGCTTTGATTTTGGAAGCATTCCGATCACCGCTTCCCGCACCAGCTTACCGGGGTTTTTCGAAAGCAGGACTCCTGCTGCCGTTTCCCGCAATCCTCCAGGATAGCCCGTATGGTGCCGATACAACTTGTCCGTCAGTTTCTTGCCGGTAAGCCGCACCTTTTCGGCATTAATAATGATGACATGATCTCCGGTATCAAGAAAGGGGGTATAGATCGGCTTGTCTTTCCCCGTAAGCAGTCGCGCTGCCCTGGTTGCAAGTCTTCCCAGAATCTGCCCCTCAGCATCGATAACATGCCAGTGCTTCTGAATGTCTTTCTCTCGCGGGATAAAACTCTTCATTACATACTCCCTCGGTTAACTACTAAGCAGAACAATCCTTTAGGCTATCCAAGACGCACGAACCTGTCAAGAAGAAATGAGGAGCTAATGCAAATCGCGGACAAAAAGTCTCGATCAGACCCCAAATGGGCGTTTTCCAGCTCAAACTTTTGTCATTTTTTTGAAATAACAACAAGCCCTCCGAAACATTGAAAGTGGCTGGATGTGAGTGGCCAGTGGTTACCTTACCGATCCTTAAGCCGCTAACCATTAACAACTAAATACTATATTCGTGATGCTTGTCACCAGCCAATTTGAGAAAAAGCGCAACAGCTTCACGCAACAGAACGATAAGAATATCAGGGAAACTGCTTCGGCAGGTCAATTCCTAAAGGAAATGAAGATATCAGAGATGAAAGTCAACTGCTCCAAAGCTCTTTCGGAAAACATCCAACGCTCGGCAAATAAACTATGTTCACTATCCTGAATCGAAACAAGCAGGTTGTTGGGCTCGACATCGGCTCCAGCGCTTTGAAATCCGCAGAGCTTCGCCCGATCAGAGGAGGGGGGTTTGAACTGCTCAGCCTGGGGATTGAAGAACTCTCGCCGGATTGCATCGTTGATGGAGTGATCATATCCAAAATACCCGTCTCCGATGCTATTAACCGCATTTTTACCCAGCAAAACATAAAGAACCATTTCATCAATACATCCATTTCAGGGCACTCGGTCATCGTCAAGAAGATTTCTCTTCCAGTTCAAAGCGAGGAGGACTTGGCCGAATCAATCCGGTGGGAAGCGGAACAGTATATTCCGTTTGATATTGCCGACGTGAATTTGGATTACCTGGTGCTGAGCGAAAACACGGGAACGGGAAACCTCGACCTTCTGCTTGTAGCGGTGAAGAAGGACAAGATTACTGATTACACCAGCGTCATTAAAATGGCCGGAAAAACTCCCGTGATTGTGGATGTAGTCGCGTTTGCTTTGCAGAACGCCTATGAAATCAATTATGAGCCGACCGGCAAAAATATCGTGGCGCTACTGGACATTGGCGCCAGCACGATGACTTTCAACATCGTTTCCGGCACGGATTTTCTGTTCACGCGGGATGTCGGAGTTGGAGGGCGCCAGTATACCGAATTCATACAGAAGGAATTCAATCTCAACTATAATCAAGCCCAAAGCCTGAAGCATGGCGAGCCAATCGAGGATATCGATCCTGCAAAAGCGCGGCAGGTCATCGAATCCGTCACCGAGATCATCTGTCTTGAAATACAAAAGACCTATGACTTCTTCAAGTCCACAACCACCGTGGATCACATCGACCGGATGATCGTCAGCGGCGGCGCGGCACACACGCCTGGCCTGATTGAAACGCTTGCCAGGAAATTTGAAATTCCGACTGAGAAATTTGACAGTTTCAGGAAAATAAAATTCGATCCCAAACGATTCTCAGCCTCAATGATCGCCGAACGCGCACCGGATCTTGCGATCGCGATCGGTCTGGCACTTCGGAGTGCCGAGGATTGAACCGGCTATGATCAAAGTAAACCTGCTGAGAGATCACGCTTCCCGCGGGCGCAAAACATACATCCAACCGAGTGTCTCGCGCACAGGATTGATCTTCGTTGCCATTGCACTTCTGGTATCAGGCGCCATGGGAGCCTGGACGCTTATTCTTCGTCATCAAGTTCAGACCAACAATGAAACACGGGCAAAACTTCAACTTGAAGAGGCGCGTCTGGAGGGGCTGAAAAAAGAGAGCGAAAAATTTGAAAAGCTAAAGCAATTGCGCGAAAGCCGGATAAAAGCGATTGAAACCCTGCAGGCCAACCAGACAGGCCCCGTACTGCTGCTCAATAACATTATCCAGAGCATCCCGCGCGACGGACTCCTCTGGCTCACATCGTTGACTCAAACCGCAGACCGCGTAAAGATTGCCGGTTCCACACAGCAGACAGAGATCCTACCTGATTTTATTGCCAATCTCATGATGTGCGGAATGTTCAAAAGTGTCGATCTTGAAATGATCGAGAGTCAAAAAGAAGCCTCCAAATTCTCGCTTGTCTGCTTCACCGGAAATAAAGACCAGGCGGAGTTTAAGAATGGCCATTAGCGACTATCGTTTTGATAATCTGCCCCGCTCAACCCAAATCGTGGTTTTTACGGTTATCGTTCTCTGTCTGGCCGTCGCATTCTATTTTTACTATCTCAAAGACATCGTTAAAGAACGGGATAATATTCAGGCTGACATTGCGCGGCTGGAAGTGTCGGTCGCTCAGGCAACCGCTATTGAAGGCCGTCTGAAGCGCTTCAGAGAGGAATTGAAACAACTCGAAGAACGCCTGGCCGTTCTCCAAGCAATATTGCCTGCAGAGAAAGAAACCCCGACTGTTTTAAGAAGCGTCCAGCAGATGGCATCGTCGAGCAATTTGAAGATACAAAAATTCACCCCGCAACCAGTAGTCCCCCGCGTCTTCTACTCCGACTGGCCGATTCAGATTGATGTAGAAGGTAATTTCGACGGTCTGGGCGCCTTTTTCGAAAAAATTAGTCACGCGACCAGAATCATCAACGTTGATTCAATCTCGGTCACCGGTTTCGACAAAGAACAGGATATGAATCCATCCCACACCCTCAAGGCCAGCTGCACAGCAACCACTTTTGTTTTCAGAGAGGACCAGGCGCCTTCTGATGTGAAAGATGTGAAAGAAGTAAAGAAGGGGGTGAAACGGTGATCGGCAAATCATTTAGAAGAGCAACTCCTCTGCCGACCAGAAGCCGGCGTTTTTGCAAAGCACTGGTGCAGCTGATCCTGCCGTTGCTTTTTTCCAACGCGTTACTGGCGCAGAAAACGAAGCCGGCGGTGCCAAACGTGGATTCAATAACAAAAAAAGCTGAGGCAGCTCCATCAAGACAAGTTCTTTACAACTCCGGCAATCATCGTGACCCGTTTCTGAATCCGCTGCTTCTCAAAAAAACCGGGAAACAGGATGAAGAGGTGTCCCGAGGGCTTCCGCCCCCCGGAATTGCCGGAACTAACATTTCGCAGGCTGTCCTCCAGGGAACGGCTGTCCGGGACGATGGACGAGTAGCGATTGTGCGGGGCGCCGACAATCGCGCTTATTTTTTAAAAGAGGGAGACAGGCTCTTTGACGGATATCTGAAAAACATTGACTTCAATTTCATTACTCTCGTGCGTGAAACAAGGTTGAAATCAGGAAAAACCCTGACCCAGGATGTGATTAAGCGGCTAAGGACACAATAGGATGGCTGGTATGATAACTCGATTGGGCAAAATCAAAAATCGCGCATCGATTGCAACGGGGAGGGCCAGCTTAGGAGTCCTTCTCTTCCTCCTTGCATTTGCAGTGTTCCAAATTGCCAAGGCGGAAAATAAACCCGACGGCGCCAAAGCGTCTCAACCACAATCCAATCCAGCGGCGCCCCCCAAGAGCTCCGCCCTCGGAAATAAAACTCAAAAAGTTTCCGAAGGAAATGCGGATAAAGTCGCAACAGGTGCTATCACCGACATAAAAATCACACCCGAAGATGCCAGATTGACCGTTGTCGTCGCGACGGACCGATTTCTTGACCCTAAGGAATTCATGCTGGAAAATCCTCCCAGGCTCGTGCTCGATTTTCAGAACACCGAAAACAAGGTCACCTTCGCACAAATGCCGGTTCATGCCGCCTCGGTAATTCGTGTTCGTGTGCAGCAGTTTCAAAGAGTTCCGTCCCCAATTGCCCGTGTGGTGCTCGATTTGGAGGAAGGACACGGAGCGCACCAAACTGACACCAACAAGGATTCAGTTCGGTTGACTTTTTACAAGAGCAACACAAAATCAACCGTTCGCAGCGCCGCGCCGGCTGTTACTCCTGGACCAGCAGAAAGTCCATCCAACCTGAACAGCGGTTCGCCTGCGGCCACAGCAAAACCTTCACGTCCTGCTGCGCCCATTGCGGCTGGTTCCACAAAGCCGGCAGGGTCAGCCACTGACATGGACAAAACTCCTCGGCGTTCTGAAACTCCCAAAGCCGCAGCGTCGGATACTGATGTAAAGCTGCATTCAGCAGAATCCGCAACCAGAAAATCCCTGAGCTACCCGAGCGCAGGTGTGCCGAACCGGGTCCCGCGTGCGCAATCCGAATTGCCCAATTCTGCCTCGGCTATGGGCCCCAAGAGGGCTGAGACAGATTCAGGCGCCGGAACTCCCGCAGCTGCTCCAACCAAGAGCGCCGCCGTATTAGCCGAGCCAAAACAAGCATTCCCGAAGGCCGAATCGCACCAAATTGCAACGGTCTCCGCTCCAAAACCGGTTCCGGCAGAAAAGCCGGCTGAGGCGCCTGCGGTCGCTGCATTGGCGCCCGCATCGGCCGCTCCTCCCAAAGTGGCAACCCCCGCTGCCAACTCCGGATTTTCAGGCCAGCCGCTAACGCTTGACCTGGTCGACATTCCCCTTGTGGACTTCTTTCGTCTCATGTCCGACGAGGGCGGAATCAACGTCGTAATGGATCCGGAAATAAAGGGCCGCGTCTCCATTAAGGTCGTAAAGGTGCCCTGGGACCAGATCTTTGAGGCAGTGCTGAACAACAACGGGCTGGACAAGCAGGTGCAAGGAACTGTTGTCCGTATCGCCCGCAAGGCCACTCTTCAGGAAGAAGCAAAGCAACGGGAGTCGCTTAAAAAAGCCAATCTTCTGGCTGCGGATCTGGAGACGCGCATCAAGCGCTTGAACTATGCCAAGGCGGACTCCCTCCTGAAGCCACTCGAAGACCAAAAGACCGTGCGCGGAACTGTTGTCGTGGAACAGAGAACGAACTCGCTGATCCTGACAGACCTGCCAGGCTCAATCAACAAAATGGTCCAGCTCATTGAAGCGTTGGATGTGCCTCAGCCTCAGGTGGAAATCGAAGCTCGTATCGTCTCAGCGACACGTAATTTCGCGCGTGATATCGGAATCCAGTTCGGCTTCGTTGACGGCAACCTCCAGCGCGTCTCGGTTGGAGGATCCAATACCTCCGGGACCATTGGGGGAACCCGCCCCAGTGACACGCCGACTACCACCTTTACCGCCGGGAATAGCAGCACTGGCAGGGGTTCGGCCACATCCACATCAAGCGGCACCGGAGCCACCAGCACCGGGACCAGCACTAATAACCAGGGCAATTACAATGTCAATTTGCCGGCCGCGTTGGCCTTCGGCGGATTAGGAGTTTCGATCGGAAACATATTCGATACCTTTTTGCTGGACGCTGCAATTACCGCGGGGGAAAGCAAAGGCCTCGCAAAGCTCATTTCTCAACCCAAGGTCACCGCACAAAATAACAGTCTGGCCGTCATTACTCAGGGGCTACGCTTCCCGGTTCAAATAGTCGCCAACAACACAATTACCGTGCAGTTCCAGAATGCCGCTCTGACCCTGACCGTCACACCTCAAATTACCTATGAGGGAAATATCATTCTCGATTTAAAGGTCGAGAACAATACTCCCGATTTCAGCTTGGAGGTCAATGGAATTCCATCGATACGAACCAGCGAATCCTCAACAAGGGTCCTGGTCAGCGATGGCGGGACAACGGTGATTGGCGGAATTCTGATCGATAATGACAGCACAACGGTAGACCAGGTTCCCGGTTTGGGTTCTCTGCCGCTCATCGGCAACCTGTTTCGCCGGAATTCTATTTCGCGCAGTACCCAAGAAGTTTTGTTCTTCGTCACTCCTCGCGTGATCAAGTAGCGGGTGCATCATTGCAGGATCCAAATGGCATCCCGTCATTTTTGACAACCTGGAACATTGATGCTATGATCCGTCCCTTCGCGCGAGGAAGCGCTTATGGATATTCGGGAAGTCAAGGATTTGATCCACGAAGTGCTCCAGAGTGACATCAGTGAATTTGAACTGGAGCATGGTGGCACGCGAGTGCGATTAAAGAGGGGATTCAGCAGAGAATCGACTAGCGCTTCTGCTGCATCCGGACAACCTCTGCCTGCCGTTTTTTCACATCGGCCGACCGCCGCAGTACAACCTGCGGCGCCGGTTGAACCTGCAGAGGACATAGAAGACGGCGCTTTTCACACCATCACATCTCCTATTGTCGGAACCGTGTATTGCTCGCCCTCTTCCGGAACCGAGCCGTACGTCAAACTGGGCGATCATGTCCATGAAGGCTCGATTCTGTGCATCATCGAAGCCATGAAGCTCATGAATGAAATACCGTCGGATGCCGAAGGCGAGATTGTGCGCATCTATATTGAAAACGGCAATCCGGTCGAATTCGGGCAAAAGCTTTTTGCCATCCGCCCTCAAAAGCAAGGCTAGTTCCCGGCAATGTTTCGAAAAATACTGATAGCCAATCGGGGCGAAATTGCACTGCGGATCATCTGCGCCTGCAAGGAGCTGGGCATACCAACGGTTGCAGTTTATTCTCAGGCCGATCAGCATTCATTGCACGTCCGTTTTGCCGATGAAGCGATCTGCATCGGGCCGCCTCCCAGCAGTGAGAGCTATCTGAATATTCCTGCCGTGATCAGTGCGGCCGAAATCACGAATGCCGACGCCATTCACCCGGGATACGGATTCCTGGCTGAGAGCGCCCATTTCGCTGAGGTTTGCGAAGCCTGCGGAATAACGTTCATTGGCCCTTCCCCGGAAGTGATCCGCATGATGGGCAATAAAGATGCTGCCCGCAAGGCCATGAAAGAAGCAGGATTGCCGGTCGTGCCCGGTACGGAAAAGATTAAGAGCTCGTTCTCTGCTTCGGCAGCAGCCCAGGAGATCGGCTTCCCGGTAATTGTTAAAGCAGCTGCAGGCGGTGGCGGCAAGGGAATGCGCATCGTGTATTCCGCTGATGAGCTTGCAGGCGCCCTCGAAGTTGCTCAAACCGAAGCATTGTCCGCATTCGGATCGGGGGATGTTTATCTGGAAAAGTACCTTCCAGTCGCCCGTCACATCGAGATTCAGATCCTGGCAGATCACCATGGAAACGTCGTCCACTTGGGAGAAAGAGAGTGTTCGATCCAGAGGCGTTACCAGAAACTGATGGAGGAATCCCCATCCCCTTACGTTACACCCGGATTAAGAAGCGAGATTGGCAGGCTTGCTGTGCAAGCCGCCCGCAGCGTTAACTATGCTAACGCCGGCACCATGGAATTCATTGTCGATGACCAGCACAATTTCTATTTTATGGAGATGAACACCCGAATTCAGGTGGAGCACACGGTCACGGAAATGGTCACAGGCATCGATTTGGTAAAGGAACAGATTCGGATCGCCCACCGCGAAAAATTGGGCTACACGCAGAAAGACATTCAGTTTCGAGGAAGTGCTTTGGAATGCCGAATCAACGCGGAATGTCCGGATACTTTTTACCCGTCTCCCGGAACCATTACCGCTTTCCACCCCCCCTCAGGAATCGGGGTGCGCGTCGACACGGCTGCCTACAGCGAGTGCGTAATTACACCCTACTACGATTCTCTGATTGCAAAGATCATCGCTTCCGGCAGAGATCGCCTGGAGGCGATCAACCGAATGACCCGGGCATTGGATATGACGGTAATCGAAGGGGTTCAGACCTTGATTCCCCTGCACCAGAGAATTCTCAGCGACGAGGATTTCCGAGCGGGCCGTATCCACACACGGTTCCTGGAGCGATGGAAGTAGAGAGACTGGCCCACTGACTTCGGGGTCGGAATCGGTATCGGAATCGATGCCGCGAAAAGACGATACCGAT
>JBEKKY010000039.1:0-15269 GCA_050010475.1 Acidobacteriota bacterium
ACAAGCAGGAAAATCGATATCAGGACGGTGTGTCGTTTCATCGGGACAAGACTCCAATGGAAATCTCGAAGACTCAAAGCCTCAAAGTCTCCAAGGGAATTCTCGGGCATTATAGTCTAATATATTGGCCAAACCGGGAGAGGAATAGATGCGATACAGGAAATCACTGTCTGCAGGCTTAGTCTTCTTTATTACTCTACTGTCAATCTCAATGAGCCAGCCTGTGCAGCAGAAAATAATCCTGCGTTCCAGGCATGTATCAAAAGCTCTTCAGCTCGGGGGGTTTTATTACGAGACCGCGGCCGGCTGGGTCTCGATTCCCGTACAAGTCAAAGGAACGGCCCAGGGGCCGGATTATCACGCAAAGACTGCCGATGGGCGCATGGTTTCAATTTCGGTAATTCCGGAACGCGACAACTACACGCTGCGCCTGACAGCTACGCCCGGGAATGACATTGTCAAATGGCGCTTCGAGATCGATGCCGGGAAAGATGAATATTTCACCGGTTTAATGGAGCGCGTTGTGGATGGGCCTCAGCAGGCTTCGTGGGCGCCTGGGACGCGGGAAGCGCTGAACTTGCGCGGTCAGAAGGTCGAAATGATTGTAAAACCGACGACCTCGGTCTACGCCCCTTTTTACGTCTCTTCTCGAGGCTATGGGCTGTTTGCCAAGACTGACTGGCCGGGTCAATACGATTTCTGCGCATCCGACCCACAGCAGGTCAGGATCGAATTCGAAGGCCCGGCGCTGGAACTTAAAATCTACACTGGGGCGACGCCGGCAGAAATCGTCGCCGCGCATGCGCTCGATGCCGGTCCGCCATTCCTGCCGCCGAAGTGGATGTACAACACCTGGCGATGGCGCGATGAGAACACGCAACGCGCCACCTATTACGACGGGACACCGGTTGGCGGCCCTTTCAATTCCGAGATGATGGAAGACATCCTGATGATGCGTGCCTACGGGATTCCGTGCGGAATATATTGGATCGATCGCCCCTGGGGACCGGGAAGGCTTGGTTATGACGATTTCGAGATCGACCGGCAGCGTCTGCCGAACTTCGAAGCCTCCGTCAAGTGGCTGAATGATCGGCAAATTCAGATGTTTCTTTGGATCGCTCCGTTCTTGCAGGGGCGAATGGAAAAGGAAGGATTGGAAAAAGGGTTTACGCTGCCGGGCCAGAAACCGGATCCCGGCAATTACCCGTTGGTCGATCTCTCGAATCCGGAAGCAAAGGCGTACTGGCAAGGAGGGATTGAAAAACTGCTCAAAATGGGCGTCGCAGGATTCAAGCTCGATCGGGGCGAGGAACGGATTCCGGACGACGGACCGTTCAAACGGTTTGATGGAAAATCGATTCGCGAGAATCGCAACACCTACGTTGCGTTGTATGCCAAATCGGCTGCGGAAGTGGTTCGCAAATATCGGGGAGACGACTTTGTCCTGATGCCTCGGGGCGCCTATACGGGAAGCTCGCCTTATGCCGTCTTCTGGGGCGGCGACATCGGCGGGACGCAGTGGGGATTGCGCGCGTCGATCATCGCCGTTCAACGCTCCGCCGTGAATGGCTATCCGAACTGGGGTTCGGACACGTGCGGTTATAACGAGCAAACGCTGGATCAGGACATGTGCGCCCGCTGGCTGGCCTTCAGCTGTTTCACCCCGATCATGGAAGTGGGGCCGACGCGCAATGTTGCCTTCTGGAATCTTCCTCGCGAGCCGAACTATGACGCGCAACTGATCGCAGCGTGGCGGTTCTACGCAAGACTGCATCAGCGGCTTGTAAATTATAGTTATGCGCACGCGCAGCAAGCCACACGCACAGGCATGCCGATTGTTCGGCCCCTTTTTCTTGGCGAACCCAAATCTCCAGCCGCGCGGGCAAACTGGTGGACCTATCTTTACGGCCCTGACATCGTGGTCTCTCCTGTGTGGGAGAAAGGAAAGCGCAGCCAGGAAGTGTATCTGCCGGTCGCTGATCGCTGGCGGGACGCCTGGCGACCAGGCAACGTATACAGGGGAGGCAAAACAATCACGGTCAAAGCCGAAATGTATCAGATCCCGATTTTTGTGCGAGAAGGGTCGGGAGTTGATTTGGGTGACTTGAACCGGGAATGGCAGGAGTCCGTAGCGATTGCTTCAAAAAAGCCCGATTTGAAGGCACTCGACGCGGAAGTGACTGCCTGGTTTGAAAAATACAAAAGCAGTCGTTAGCCCGTTGGGGCAACCGGCCGAGGCTGTTGCAAAACTCCTGGTCAGGTCCGAAGGACCGGCAGTGGCTAGGCCCGGCCGTAAGGCCGGGATTAAGGTGGAGGAACAAATGAGTGCCGAAGGCACGGCACCAAATGAATTGTAAATCGCCAAAATCGCGATATTTAAATCGGCTTTGTGCCGCACCTTCGGCGCTCCTTTCTCATTCATTCCTATACCCCGGCCTTACGGCAGGGGCTATTCACCGGAAACCTCAATTGGCTGAATTTTGAGTTTTGCAACGGCCTCGGCCGGTCGCCCCTACATAACCGACAACTTTCAGAACATTCCCGCAGCCCAGGCCAATACTGCGGTTCCTATGATCAGGCGATAAATCGCGAACGGCACAAATCCGTGTTTTCTCACCCAAGCCAGAAACCACGCTACGGTCCAATATGCAACAATGAACGACACAACAAAGCCAATCGCCAGCGCGATCCACTCATGCGGGCTGATTTGGCTGATCCCAATCGGATTTTCGCCTTTGCCCATCACGGATTTCAGCAAATCATAACCTGTGGCCACAACCATTGTGGGAATGGAGAGGAAAAAGGAAAATTCCAGCGCTGCGGCGCGGGACATCCCCGCCAATTGGCCGGCTGCAATCGTCGACATGGAGCGTGACGTCCCGGGAAAAATTGCCGAAAAGATCTGACAGACCCCAATCCAGACCGCTTGTCCCAGGTTCATGTCCTCCATGTGCCAGGTGTGGATGCGGCCTCCCGCAACCTCCTCCCCCGCTTTTTCGGCTTTGGAATTCCTCAAATCCACAATCCACATCACGATCCCGCCGATGAGGAGTGAGGCGCCCATGACCGTCAGACTCTCGAGATGTTTGCCGATAACCTTTGTCAGAAAAAATGACGGCACCGCCGTCGCCAGAAAGGCGATGCACGTCAGGCCCAGCGGATGAGTCAAAAAATTGCGGTTGCCTCCTTCGCCCCGCGGAAAGGTGGCTAAAAACCTTCTGATGCGCTCCCGGAAATAAACCGGCAGGCATAGAATCGCTCCCAGCTGGATTACGATCGAGTACATTTTCCAGTATCCGCTGGACAAGCTGATGTGCATTAACGCTTCCGTGATTCTCAAATGCGCCGTGGAACTGACCGGAAAAAACTCCGTAAGTCCTTCAACGATTCCCAGCAGCAAACTCAACAGGTAATCATTCATGCTCTTTCTCTCTCTTGAAAGACAATTGTCCGATCCCCTATCTCAACGCCTCATGATGAGCTGATACGATAATCTTGCGGTCATCCGAAGGCAATGCCGTTGACGAACTCCGATGAGTTATTCGCTGTTGGGATCCGGCTCGTGAAATCTTGGATCGGCGAGACGCCGGTCCACTCTGCACTCGTCAACCCATCCCGCTCGAGAGCCCGGGTGCGAATCGAAAATTGGGACGTAGGGCTTTATGTCGAGTAACCGGGTGCCGTCGAGAATGTCGATATCCAGAACATGGAGCACGGGACCCTCTCTGCGCAGCAAGCGGACCACCGAGATCCCGATCGGATTGGGCCTTGCGGGCGAACGCGTCGCAAAGAGACCATGCTCTCGATCGTCTCGATAGGGCACAATTCTTGTTTTGAATTTACCGACACGGTCCATCCAGTAAATCAGCCACAGGCGCTCGAATCCTTCAATATCGTCCAGCGCTGCCGCATAGGGTTCATCTACCAGAACCCGGCCTTCCACATTTTGCCCATAAACCGGCTGGATTGGTGTGCCGACCGGCTCTACGAACGGCGTGCGGATCACTCCGATTACGCGCGCCTCGATCGGAAATTCGGGGTTGTCTGTCGAAATCATGGCTTTCTCCGAGTTATTGAGTCTCGCACATTATAGTTGCACCATCGGAATGAAAAATGTGAAAGCCGTGAGTAATTTGCGATGTCGATAGTGAATCTATCGCCGTTGCGATGTATCCTCGCTAATTGAATCAAGCGGAGAAGCGGAAAATGCATACGGCCTCCGCGTCTCTGCGTGAATAACAGGATGGAGAACAAAGCATGCCCAAAAGAACCTCATTCAGTCGGCGGGATTTTCTTAAAAAAGCAGCAGCCGGGGGTGGCGCGATCACGACAGCCGCGGCGTTCCACCACACCCGGGCCGCCTTTGCCGCAACTGCCACCGCAAGGTGGGACAAGGAGGCGGATGTTGTATGCGTGGGTTATGGCGGGGCCGGCGCAATTACTGCAATCGCGGCGGCCGATCTGGGAGCGACGGTCATTATCCTGGAGAAGCAGCCGAACGACACTGCGGACGAAGTGCGCCACACCCCGAACACGCGCTCTTCCGGAGGCGTTGTCGTCTGCCCGACAGACGCCGCCAAGGCCGCAGAGCACTTGTATGCGCTCTCCTGGGGCGCGACGCCGCACGAGGTTTGCTCGGCTTGGGGCAAATATACCGTCGAGAACGTCCAGTGGATTGAAAAAATGGGCGGAACCCTTGTGCCCAGAAATCAATACCTCGGCAAGGGGGAATTCCCTGATCTGCCGGGATACGAATCAATCGAGGTGAGACTTTACAGCGGCGCAGGTCCGGCATTCTTTAAAATGCTGGACGACAATGTGAAAAAGCGCAAAGCCATCGAGGTGATGTACGAAACTCCCGGCAAAGAATTGATGCTCAATGAAAACGGCATGGTGATCGGCGTGGCAGCACAGTTCAATGGCAGGAAAATAGCGGTTAAAGCAAGGAAAGCGGTTGTACTGACAACCGGCGGATACGAGTGGGATGAAGAACTAAAATTGAACACGCTGCGGGGCTACCCTTCATACTTTTACGGGAATCCGGGCAACACAGGCGACGGGCTCCGGATGGCGGAAAAGGCGGGAGCGGCTTTGTGGCACCTGGATACAATCTCGGGCAGGGTGATTCCGTATTTTGAGGGATTGAAACCCGCCCTTCAGGGCGGAACTCCCAGAGGGTTTATTCTGGTGGATAAATACGGCAGAAGATTCGTCAAAGAACGGCCATGGGCGGCTCATTCCTTCTGGCTTGAAGTCTGCCTGTTCGACACTGAGCATGCAGAATATCCCCGAATCCCGTGCTACTCCGTTTTCGATGACAATGCGCTCAAGCTGGGCCCGCCGGCTACCGGCGCGTCGAAGGGATTCCTTCCGGATGGAAAAACCTTGCAATCGTACTACCGGTGGAGCAAAGACTCAGCAGATGAGATAAAAAACGGCTGGCTGCTTAAAGGCGAAACCCTGGAAGAGCTGGCGAAGCTCATCGCCCAGGATAAAGAAAACAAAAATCGAATGACTCCGAAAATTCTGCAGGACACAATCGAGGAATACAACCGGTTCTGCGAAGCCAGGAAGGACCTGAAGTTTGACAGGGATCCCCCCACGCTTGCCCCGGTTAAAACGCCGCCATTTTATGCGCTCAAAATGTATCCGGGAGGTCCGAATACGCAGGGTGGTCCAAAGAGGAATGCAAATTCGCAGGTGATCGATGCGACCGGCAAACCGATTCCTCATTTATATGCGTCCGGTGAACTCGGATCGGTCTATGGATTCCTATATCCTACCGGTGGGGGGAATCTGTCCGAGATGATCGCCTTTGGCCGCATCGCGGCTGAAAATGCTGTGGCGGAGAAGCCCTGGAGCTAGTTGCCGGGAGCGCCGGCGTCTCGCCGGCTCTTTTACAACGCATGTAAAACACTGAACCTTTGAGACTCCGAAAAAGAGCCGGCGAGACGCCGGCGATCCGGCCAAGTCTCGCACATGGTATCATAAGAGATTTGGTGTGTGGATGAAGCGCAGACAGAGAAGCCACAACAAATTCCATAGGAGTTCCTGTGCCGAAAAATCAAATCCCAAAACTCCCGTATAAGAAATACACGCTGAAGAACGGTCTCGACGCAATCCTTCTGGAAGATCACCGGCTGCCGCTCGTGGCGGTCAACGTGTGGTACCACGTGGGGCCGGTAAACGAGCGCCCAGGACTGACCGGTTTCGCTCATCTGTTCGAGCATATGATGTTCGAAGGTTCCAAACACGTCGAGGCAAAAGCACATTTCCTTTACCTGGAGTCCGCCGGAGCAAGCAGCATCAACGGCACAACGGATTTCGACCGCACAAATTATTTCGAGACCCTCCCGTCGAACCAGCTGGAACTCGCTTTGTGGCTCGAGAGCGACCGGATGGGTTTCCTGCTCGAAAACCTGGATGCGGAAAAACTGGAAAATCAACGCGACGTGGTTCGCAACGAACGCCGGCAGAGCATCGAGAGCGCGCCCTATGGTCTCGTCCAGGAAGCGGTGTTCCACCAGCTTTTCCCGAAGGACCATCCTTACTATGCTTCGGTCATCGGGTCGCACGAAGACATCGAAGCCGCCCGGCTTTCGGACGTGAGGGAGTTTTTTCAGCTGCATTACTCTCCGAATAATGCCAGCCTCGCCATTGTCGGAGATATAGATCCGGGCAAAACCATGGAGCTGGTGGAAAAGCATTTCGGTCCGATCCCCGCAGGTAAACCTGTGCCGCGCGCCACTGTGAACACGCCTCCGATCATGTCCGAACAACGGGTTACCGTGGGAGACCAGGTGGAGTTGCCGCGAATTTACATGGCATGGATCACCGCCCCGATCTTTTCCCAGGCGGACGGCGAATGCGACCTGATTGCGAAAATTCTGGGCGGAGGCAAATCGAGTCGGCTGTATAAAAAACTGGTCTACGAAAAGAGAATCGCTCAGGACATCATCGCACATCAGTCTTCCCTGGCCTTGGGCTCCGTCTTCACAATCGAGGCCACCTGCAAGCCCGGCATCGAGCTGCAGCAGCTTGAAGACTCCATCCGGGAAGAGCTTGAAGCTTTTCAGAAAGTTGGACCTCTGCCGGCGGAACTCGAGAGAGCCCGCAACACGATTGAATCTTCCATCATCCGCGGACTCGAAAACCTTGGCGGATTCGGCGGCGTGGCCGACCGGCTGAATCAGTACAACCATTTTCTGGGAGATCCGGGATATCTTCCCAAAGACCTGGAACGTTATCGGATCGCCTCCGTCGAGTCCCTTCGCCGCCTTGCACAGGAAGCATTCAGGCGTGAGGCTGGCGCGGTTGTCTACGGGGTCCCCGGCCAGAAAATCGTGAACGATATTCCAAAATCCTCTCACGAGTCGAACGTCTCAATCCCGGAAACGCCGCAAATCCGGGATCAGGAATGGCGCAACTCTCCGCCATTGCCCGGTCCCGCTCCCACTCTAAGCCTTCCTGTTCCTCGACAATTCAAGCTGCCGAATGGGCTGACGGTGCTCCTTGTCGAACAGCACAGCCTTCCCATCGTGTCAGCAAACATCATCGTGCTGAGCGGCAGCGACCGCAATGCTCCGAATAGACCTGGATTGGCTTCTTTCACGGCGGAGATGCTTGATGAAGGCACAGGCAAGAGGTCTCCTCTGCAAATCGCGGCGGATAGCGACCAGATCGGAGCATCGCTTTCAACGGGGTCGTCGGCAGACCTTTCTTACGTGGCGATGCGCACCCTGAAGAGAAATGTCGAAGCAGCCTTCGAACTCGTTTCCGACATCCTGCTGAATCCCGCATTTGCACCGGCCGAAATCGAGCGGATCCGCAATGACCGGCTGACCCATATTCTGCAGCAGAAGGACAATCCTGGCGTGCTGGGCGCGAAAGTTTTTTTTGATGCCGTCTATGGTTTGTCGCACCCCTACGGATATCTGGATGTGGGAACCGAGGAATCGAACCAGTCGATAACAAGAGATCTGCTCACTCGATTCTATCAATCCGGTTACACGGCTGCGAACTCCGCGTTGGTCGTGGCGGGAGATATTACGGAATCCGAGTTGTGTGCTTTGGCCGGGAAATATTTTGGAGCATGGACCACGACCGGATCCGTTCCCGAAGTGCCCGCGGCCGCCGGCAATGGCGCCCGCAGGATCGTCATTGTGGAAAAACCGGATTCTCCCCAGACGATCCTCCGGATAGGGCACGTCGGCACATCCCGCTCCAATCCTGACTACGTCGCCATTGATGTAATGAACACCGCGCTGGGCGGCCTGTTTTCGAGCAGAATCAACTTGAACCTGAGAGAAAAGCACGGATACACCTATGGAGCCTCTTCCGGGTTCCTCTTCAGACGCGGTGCGGGGCCTTTCATCATCGGAACTTCGGTGCGGACGGACGTAACCGCGCCCGCAGTGGCCGAGATTTTTCTGGAACTGGAACGCATGCGCGAGAGCGAAATTGCCGACGAGGAACTCGCGACTGCGAAGGACTCGATTTCGCGCTCCCTGCCGGGCTTGTTCGAGACTACCCCGGAGGCAGCTTCAAGCATCGGCCAGCTTTTTGTTCACCAGCTTCCGCTTGATTACTACCATGATCTCCCGGAGCAGATTGAATGCATCTCGGCCGCCGAGGTTCACCGGGTGGCGCGCGCATATTTGAAGCCGGAAAATGCCGTCATTGTGGCGGTTGGGGATCGCAGCCGGATTCAGCCGGAATTGGAGAAATTGAACCTGGGACCGGTCGAGGTGCGTGATTCCAGCGGCAAAGGGATAGAGGAATAAAAGAAAAGACGCCACGGATTGCACGGATTCTAAGCTGTTAAAATCAGTGAAATCCGTGCAATCCGTGGCGTCTTTATGTGATAAATTTTCAATATGCGCTTTGATTTGAGGAATGTCAGCCAGGAAATCCTCGATCGCTACAACGTCGCGGGGCCGCGCTATACCAGCTACCCAACGGCCCCGGAATGGGCGGAATCGTTCGGAGTCTCGGATTACGAACAGGCCCTGAAGGAATCAAACGAAGCACGTCCCGCGCGGCCGCTCTCGCTTTACATGCACCTTCCCTTCTGCGACTGTCTGTGCCTTTTCTGCGGCTGCAACGTGGTCATCAATAAGAACCACGATGGGTTGATTCCCTATCTGAACAACCTGGAATGGGAAATCGATCAGTTCTCCCACAGGCTCGATCGGTCGCGCCCGATAAACCAGTTTCATTGGGGCGGCGGGACGCCTACCTACCTCAACGCATCCCAGATCGAGCAGCTGTTCCGTTACACAAAGGAGAGATTTGACTTTGCTCCCGACGCCGAAATTGGCGTGGAAATCGACCCGAGGGTGACCCAGGAATTACAGCTGTCCACTTTGCGGCGGCTTGGATTCAACCGTATTTCGATGGGAATCCAGGATTTTAATCCTGAGGTTCAAAAAAGAGTTCGCCGCATTCAGCCCTACGAACTGACCAAGGCTATTTTCGACGCATGCCGTTCGCTCGCTTTCGAGTCGGTCAATATCGATCTCATCTATGGGCTTCCTTTACAGACGCCGGAAAGTTTCCTGGATTCCGTCGAGAAAGTTATCGGCCTCGGTCCGGATCGCGTCGCGATGTTCAGCTATGCCCACGTGCCATGGCTCAAAAAACAGCAGGGGTCCTTTTCCAGGTTCGTGCCGCAGGGAATGGAAAAATTCAATATCTTCCGTGCCGGAATCGAGCGTTTTACTGAAGCGGGTTATGTCTACATAGGGATGGACCACTTCGCCCGCCCCAACGACGAGCTGTGCCTGGCACAGAACAACCGGACCTTGCACCGGAATTTTCAGGGTTACACCACAAAGGCGGGCGCCGACCTGATCGGTCTCGGGGTAAGCTCAATCAGCGGCATTGACAGGATTTATGCCCAAAACTACCGCGACTTGAAAGAGTATTACGGAGCCATTGAAGGGAACAGGCTCCCGGTCATGCGCGGAATCCGGCTGGATGACGATGATGTGATCAGGCGAGCCGTTATCAGCAGGCTGCTTTGTCACTGCGTGCTCCACAAACGGGAGATCGAATCGGAGTTTAATATTCGTTTCGATGAATATTTCGCGGACGAACTGCAGAGACTGCAGCAGCTACGAGACGACGGGCTGGTCAAACTGGAGGCCGAAGCCATATCTGTGACCCAGCTTGGGCGGATTTTTATTCGGAATGCCGGGATGGTATTTGATAAGTATCTGCAGAAGCCGAAAACCAAGCCCGTTTTTTCCAAGACGCTTTAACCCCCGGGAGCGCGCCCGCGGTCCCAGGGGGCGAAATCATGAAAACAGGTGTGCTTCTATTTAATCTGGGTGGACCGGAAAGCCTGGACGAAGTTCGACCGTTTCTCTATAACCTCTTCTCCGATCCGGAGATCATCAGAATCAAGAGTGAATCGCTTCGCCGGATGCTGGCCTGGACAATCGCGGCAATTCGCCAGGGCAAATCACGAGAGCTCTATCGTCAGATCGGCGGAGGGTCGCCGCTGCGCAAAACCACCGAAGCTCAAGCGACCGCTCTCGGCGAAGCATTAACCGCAAAAGGCTTCGACGCTCATGTTTACGTAGGGATGCGCTGCTGGAAACCCGGAATCGACGAAGCGGTTGAGAGCATTCTGAGAGACCGGATAGACCGGCTTGTACTTCTTCCGCTATTCCCTCAATACTCCGTGACCACCACCGGATCCTGCTTGAAGCATTTTCAGGCGCTGGACCGAAAACTCGGGATTGCATCCAAAATCCGGGTTTCGGCGATCCGAACATGGTTCGACGAGTCTTTTTATATCGAGTCGATCGCGGACCTGATTCGGGAATCTGCGGGCGAATACGCCGATGCAGGGCCTAAAGGCATTCACCTGATCTACAGCGCGCACTCCATCCCTGCCCGTTATGTGGCAGAGGGAGATCCGTACCTGGAACAGACTCAGCAGACTGTTGCGCTGATCAATGCACGGCTGGGCAACGCTTATCCATCCATGCTGGCTTTTCAGAGCAGGATCGGACCGATAAAATGGCTCTCTCCGAGCACCAGGGACATTTTGAATCAATTGGGAAGAGATGGGATTTCCGCAGTTCTGGTTATTCCAATCAGCTTTGTTTCCGACCACATTGAGACATTGCAGGAGATTGATATTTTTTATCGAGATGTGGCGCTCAAGTCGGGAATCAAAGAGTTTCGGCGGATTCCGTCGCTGAACCTGCATCCAGGATTCATAGACGGATTGGCCGATCTGGTGATGAAAAACGCCACGGATTTCACGGATTATCACGGATTATTAAATCCCTGATAATCCGTAAAACCTATGGCATTTTATCGAGCCTTTCTATCTCTGCCCGCAACTGGCCGGCCATGGTGGGACTAAAGCCGGTTTTGATATCGCGGACGATCCCCTCCTTATCGATCAGCACCTGCATGGGGATCGCTTCAGTGCCGTAGACCTCCCCCAAAGAGCCTTTCTCATCCAGCAACACATGGGAGTTCAAGCCCTGCTGCCGGATATAATCTCGAACTGTGTCTCGGGATTCCTCCAGGTTAATGGCGAGGAGAACCATGTTGTTCGGGTATTCCTTCTGCAGCTTTTCCAGAAGCGGCATCGTCATACGGCAGGGGCCGCACCACGTAGCCCAGAAATCAAGCATCACGACTTTTCCCTTGTACTGATCCAAAGAGATTTCCTGCCCCTTCAAGTCCGGCAACTTGAAGGCCGGCGCGGGACGGCCGATCTCGACGCTTGGCGTTTCAGAAGAACGACGGGTGCATCCGGAGACCAGCAAGGCCGTGCCGATCAGGATCGCGCCCGCAAAAAGAAGGTTGCCTATCTTCACAATACCCAGCCTCCTGCGCAATGCCCTGTAGAAGCACCCACAAACGCGTTGAAGTATACCTCCAAGAGGCGAAGACTCGAAGACCAGAGTTATTTGCGATACATTTAGATGATGATCCGGCAATTTCAACCGGCAGACGCTGAACCCTGCTCTCGATTGATCCATTCCTGCCTGGCAGATGATTCTTCCATCTCCCCCGCTCTTAGTGAAAAACTCCGCCGCGCGGAGACTCCCAAAATGATGGAAGAACGCGCCGGGTTGTTCTACGTGGCGGTTTACGAGTCTGAAGATCAGATATTGGGTGTCGCCGGATTACACATGAACGAAATCCGGCTGATGTGCGTCTCACCCGGACGCCGGCGGCACGGCATTGGCCGGAGTTTATTTCAGCATTTCCTTGGCATGGTGCCCGGGATTCTGTTTCCGGACATTTTTGTCTATTCCTCGATGCAAGGAAGAGATTTTTATCGTGCCTGCGGATTCAGGGAGAAAGGCGCCGTCAACTTCGACGTTAGTGGCGAGCGGTTTCCCACCTTCTTCATGACTTTCCCCCTTCGTTAACGCGTTAACCCGTGAACGCGCAAAAGCTCAATACAAATTTTTGAATCTTTTTGTTGCCTTTTTTCAGGAAATAAACAATCATGGGCCACTTACCTTTAACTCTAGTGAGGTAAGAAGCCGATTTTTATATGTAGCACCCGATTTTCCATTCCGGGCCACCCTGGAAGGCCCGGAATTTTCGCGCAAACAAGTTCACAGGTAGGAAACGAAGCATGAAGGGAAGGTCCTGCGCTATTTTCGTTGCTGCAATCGCTCTGCTGATTGCACCCGTGGTCGGCTACGCGGGAAATGCGAACAAATCATCCGCAACACACAAGAAGAATTTGCAAAAAACATCTGTAACTGATTCCGCACGCTATTCGGTGCGCCCGGGCGACAGCCTCATCAAAATCGCAAAGCATTTCGGAACCTCTCCCGAATCGATAAAATCCGCCAATAACCTTAAGACCAGCAAGATAAAAGCAGGACAGATCCTGACCATACCCCGTTCAAAAAGCGCGGCCGTCAAGAAAGAGACAAAGCCGGCGGCGCAAACCTTGAGCGACCCAAACCAGACTTACATCTCTGCGGCTCCATCCCCTTCAGCCGATACGGACAAAGGCGCCGATTCGGAAACCGCTCCGACACGACTGCGTCTCGTGCAAGCGGGATTCCAGCTGATCGGGGTCCGTTATCGCTTCGGAGGATCCGAGCAGAGCGGCTTTGACTGTTCCGGACTGGTGAAGAACCTTTTCTCCAAGTTTAATATTGAACTCCCCCGATCCTCCCAGGAGCAGTTCAAGCAAGGGGAAAAGGTGAACCGGGAAGATCTGGAGCCCGGAGACCTGGTCTTCTTTTCCTCCGGAGGAACCCAGCCGACCCACGTGGGCATCTACGTCGGGAATAACCAGATCCTGCATGCCGCCCGAAAAGCCAAGCAAGTGATCGTCAGCGACATCAATAAAATCTGGGACACGATGCGATACCTGGGAGCCCGCCGCGTAACAGATCTGTGGTCGGACGATCCCACGCCCGAGGAGAAAGAATAAAACGCCACGGATTCCACAGATTATACGGATTCTGATCGCTTAATCCGTGTAATCTGTGGAATCCGTGGCGTTTTGTCTTTTATCCTCGGAACATCAGCTCTTGTGATATGCTTACGCCCTCAATGCTAAAATCGTTCGCGCGGCCCGAGTCAGGAACAGAGCGGGCTAACTTGTGGATTTTTTGTTCTTTAAGCTGAAAAAGCCCATTTTCAGCCCATCTTGATCAAAAATCAAAGGAGCGAGTCAATGGTAGATTATGTAAACATTTTCATGGCACGCCTCCAGGCCAAAAATCCTGGAGAAACGGAATTCCACCAGGCTGTTCAGGAGGTAGTCGAATCTCTCTCCCTTGTTTTGGACAGGCATCCGGAATACCGGTCTGCAAAAATCCTGGAGCGCATAGTTGAACCGGAACGGCTGGTCATGTTCCGCATCCCCTGGATGGACGACCAGGGAGAGATCCAGGTCAATCGCGGTTATCGCATTGAAATGAGCAGCGCCATCGGCCCCTACAAAGGAGGTCTGCGTTTCCACCCATCGGTCAACCTGGGAATCCTGAAGTTCCTGGCATTCGAACAGGTTTTTAAAAATAGCCTGACAACCCTTCCGATGGGAGGGGGTAAAGGCGGGTCCGATTTCGATCCGAAAGGCAAAAGCAGCAACGAGGTTATGCGCTTCTGCCAGAGCTTCATGACGGAGCTTTTCCGGCACATCGGCCCGGATACCGACGTTCCCGCCGGCGACATCGGCGTCGGCGGCCGGGAGATCGGTTACATGTTCGGCCAATACAAGAGGCTGCGGAATGAGTTCACCGGTGTTTTGACCGGCAAAGGCTTAACCTGGGGCGGATCCCTGATCCGGCCGGAGGCCACCGGATATGGATGCGTTTATTTTGCCGCAGAGATGCTGGCAACCCGCAGTAAGACCATGGAAGGCAAAACCTGCCTCGTCTCCGGAAGCGGCAATGTTTCCCAATACACGATTGAGAAGATCCTGCAGTTAGGCGGAAAGGCCGTGACGGTCTCCGACTCCGACGGGTACATCTATGATGAAGAAGGGATCAACGCCAAGAAGCTCGAATTCATCATAGATCTGAAGAACGTCAAGCGCGGACGCATCAAAACCTACGCGGAAAAATATCGGAATGCCGTGTACACACCCGTGGACCGTGCCAAGGATTACAACCCGTTGTGGGATCACAAGGCGGACTGCGCATTCCCAAGCGCTACCCAAAACGAAATCAACGCGAAGGACGCCCGTAATCTGCTGAAGAACGGGGTCTATGTCGTTGCCGAGGGCGCCAATATGCCTACGCATATCGAGGGAGTCCGTCTCTTCCTCGATGCGAAAATCCTGTATGCCCCCGGAAAAGCGGCCAATGCGGGAGGCGTTGCCGTTTCCGGCCTGGAAATGTGCCAGAACAGCATGCGGATGCCATGGACCAAACAGGAAGTGGACAGCCGGCTGGGCATTATCATGCAGAGCATCCATTCAACCTGCGTGGAATGCGCCGATCGGTTCGGAACGCCCGGCAACTATGTCAACGGCGCGAACATCGGGGGCTTCCTCAAGGTCGCGGACGCCATGATGGATCAAGGCTTGGTCTAAGGCCAATTTCCTCCGGGGTCGGAGTCGGTATCGGGGTCGAAAAAGGCCATTTTCGATCCCGATTCCGATACCGACCCCGACAAGACGAAATATGGGGACAAGCTATGAACTGCACCCCTTCAATGAAACAGAACAATTAGGGAAAGAATAAGTCTATTTTTCGGTAGTTTTGGGGAAGGGGGTGTGGAATATGTGGACACCCACCATTCGCTTCGAATACCTGGACACC
>JBEKKY010000040.1:0-15219 GCA_050010475.1 Acidobacteriota bacterium
CTGGTGGAAAATGGGAACCTTCGGATCGAGGACAAGGTAAAACGCTATCTTCCTAATTTCACCGGCGGCGGGAAGGACACAATTACCGTGCGCCAGCTTTTAACCCATTATTCCGGCCTGCCTCCGGATTTTGATCTCTCGAAACCGTGGTTTGGAAAGACGAAGGCGCTCGAAGAACTCTGGAAGGTGAATACCGAGTCCGAGCCTGGGAAGGAATTTGCTTACAGCGATCTCAACTTCATTGCTCTTGGCGAAATCGTGCATTCCATCTCCGGGGAGACGCTGGATGTTTTTGCGCGGGATCAGATATTTGTCCCGCTCGGCATGAAGGACACTTTTTTTAATCCGCCTGCAAGCCTGGTCGGACGCATTGCGCCCACGGAATCAAGAAGAAACACGCTGCAATTCCTGAGGGGACAATCTGAGGAATCATTGGATAAAATTCTGCGGGGAGAGGTCCATGACCCCACAGCCTGGAAGATGGGCGGTGTCGCCGGTCACGCAGGTCTGTTTTCGACCGCGCAGGATGTGGCAATTTATGCCCAAATGCTGCTATCCGGAGGCGCCTATCAGGGATTGCGGCTTTTGTCGCCGATGACAGTGGATGCGATGACCCATCCTCAGTCGCCTCCCGGTTCACTGCAGGTGCGGGGCTATGGCTGGGACATCGAATCCACCTATTCCGCTCCAAAGGGGGATCTGTTCGAGGGAGGCTACGGGCACACCGGCTTTTCAGGCACGTCGTTGTGGATCCATCCCCCAACCGATACGTTCATCATCATCCTGAGCAACCGGGTGCATCCCCAGGGGGGGAAAGACCTCAATCATCTCCGTGCAGTAATCGCGAACATTGTGGCGGCAGCGATGGACTGAAATGCAGAATTCAGAAGTCAGAATTCAGAATAGATACAAGCTTTATTTGAATTCTGGCTCCTGTCTTCTGACTTCTTTGCTTTTTCGTGATATAAGAGCACTATCTTTTTTCGAAGGAATAGCACGCGCGGCGGAACTTGACGAAGGCATGAGAGTGGCGAAGGCAAGTCCCCCAATTGCTGGGAACGTTCACAAATTGCTCCTCGGAGATAAAATGCCGGCAGTCGCCACACTCGAATTGTTTTTCGGCGACCTTGTAGTTGCACGCTTCTCTAAAGCTCTCGAACTTCGGATCCATCGGATCTCCTCAAAGGCTGTAAGAAACAAATCTTGCTCTGGCGCCGGAGTGCTGTCAACCCAATACATAAGGAACCGACCGGGAATTCTATGGATAACAAAAAGGGACAAATTCTTGTCATTGACGATGAGCTGTATATACAAGAGATTTTAAAATCCACCCTTGAAGAAGCCGGCTTTGGGTGCGTCACAGTCAGCAGCGCCGAAGAAGCCCTTGCGCAATTTGCTGTCCAGGATTTCGACATTGCATTTACGGATATCCGGATGCCCGGGAAACAGGGGACGGAACTTCTTAAGGAAATCAAGACGGCTTATCCTCACATCATTGTAATCATGATCACTGCAATTGACGATACGCGCACGGCCATCGACAGCATGCGTTTGGGAGCTTATGACTACATCGTCAAGCCGTTCAACCTTGACCAGATCCTGGTTTCAGCCAATCGGGCTCTGGACAAGAGACACCTGGAGAACACCAATCGGGAGTACCAGAAATATCTATTGCAGGTTGCGGACGAGCGCGCAGCCGAAACGCGTCGGCTCTTTTACTCAATGACTCAGGTTTTTGTTCATCTCATGGATTTGAGGCTCCCGTTTAACGAGGGACATTCGCTGAGAGTCGCCGAACAAGCCCGCTATGTCGCCCGGGAACTTCGGATGACGGAGGATGGCGTGCGCAAAATCTATCTCGCAGCGCTCCTTCACGATGTGGGAATGATTCTTGTGGAAGATATGCTGTTGAACAAGCAGGGCGCGTTGACCCTGGATGAGCAGCGCCGCGTTCAGGCGCGCAACTCATTGGCGGATGAGGTGCTGCGGCCCATTCTGGAAGACGAGGAGGTCCTGAAAGTCATCCGGCACAATAGGGAACGCTATGACGGGACCGGCTATCCCGGACGCCTCAAGGGAAACATGATCCCCTTGGGAGCGCGTGTCATTGCCGTGGTTGAAGCGTTCGACGCCATTACCATGGGCCGGCCGTATCGGCTGCCGCGATCCCCTCAGGACGCAATCAGTGAATTGGTGCGGTGCGCCAAGACACAGTTCGATCCGCAGGTGGTAACGGTCTTTGCAGACCTCTACGAGAGGATTTTCCGAAACCTGGGCAACGCCGCCATCAGACTGCCATGAAATCCCACTGTATTCTCCGTGCCGACGCCGCGCGCATCTGGACTGCAGCGCTTCAGGCCGTCGAGCCGGAGTCCGCAATTCGCAGATTCGTTCAACGCACAGGGCGCACGCTGAAGGTTGGGCGCCGCCGGTTTGATCTCGGCGGCTTTCGAAAAATCTGGGTTCTTGGAGCAGGGAAAGCGTCCGCCCCCATGGGCTGTGCTCTGGAAAAAATCCTGGGACGGTATCTTTCCGGCGGACTCCTGGTCACCAAGTACGGCCATACCGTTCCTTTGAGAAAACTCCAACTGCTTGAAGCCGGTCACCCTTTGCCGGATGGAAACGGGATCGCGTCGGCCGCGCAAATTCTATCTCTGGTTAAAAACCATATCCGGGCGGACGATCTTGTGTTCTGCCTGCTCTCAGGCGGAGCTTCTTCATTAATTGTTGCGCCGGCGGCCGGGATCACCCTTGCGGACAAATTTACATGCACGCAGCTCTTGCTGAACGCGGGCGCCGATATTTACGAATTGAATGCCGTTCGCAAGCACCTGTCCGATATCAAAGGCGGAGGATTGGCTCGAATTCTAGCTCCGACCACCGTTGTGTCCCTGACGCTTTCGGATGTGGTAGGGGACGACTTAGGCACTGTCGCTTCGGGACCCCTGGCCCCGGACCCCACGACTTTCGGCGATTGCATGGAAATTCTTCAGAAGCTGCACATCTTCGAGCAGATCCCCCAGGCTGTCAGGAAACGATTGGAACTTGGGTCAAGCGGCCGGATACCAGAAACGCCCAAAGAGAATGACGCCGCTTTCCGCAAAATTCAAACCCACATCCTCGGAAGCAGCGCACAGGCGTGCACGGCCGCCGCCAGGGCTGCCAGAAAACTGGGATATAAAGCCATGGTCCTCACGAGCCGGCTTGACGGCGATAATGAAGCTGCCGCACGGCTCCATATGAGCGTCGCAAGTGAGATCGTGTTTCAGGACCGGCCGCTGCGCCGCCCGGCCTGCATAGTCAGCGGCGGTGAAACCACTGTCCGGGTCACCGGCAATGGGAAAGGTGGCCGCAACCAGGAATTCGCGCTTCATTGTATCCGGCATTTGGCGCGCCTCCCCGCTCCCTGTGTAGTAGCCAGTTTGGGAACCGATGGCACAGACGGGCCCACCGACGCTGCAGGGGCCATCGCCGATAACGCAACGCTGAGCCGGTCAATCAAATGCGGCGCCCAATTTTTGAATGAAGCGCTGAAGAACAACGATTCGTATAACTTTTTTCAGAGGCTTGGAGACCTCATTATTACCGGCCCCACCCGCACAAACGTCATGGATCTGCATCTTGTTTTAGTCGGATAGAGGGACAACGGTGACAGCCACCGGTGTCCCCTAGTTCATCCAGAAGCTGCCATTGACCTAGGGGACACCGGTGGCTGTCACCGTTGTCTTATCTGCGGACACGCAGATTTTTTCCAGGGGGCAACCAGGGCAAAGAGGATTCCGGGCTTTGCAGGTTTTCCGGCCATGCAGAATCATCTGGTGCGAGAACGAAATCCAGCGGTTTCGAGGTATCCATTGCATAAGATCGCGTTCAATCTGTTCCGGCGTTTCCGATCCGGTGAGATCCAGCCGTCTGGACACTCTGAAGACGTGGGTGTCGACGACGATTCCTTCCGCTTTGCCGAACGCGACCCCAAGAACAACGTTGGCCGTCTTGCGCGCGACTCCGGGAAGTTGGAGAAGCTCTTCCATGCCATCCGGGACGGAGCCGCCGAATTTCTCGATCAGCATTCGGCATGCACCCTGGATGCTTTTGGTTTTATTGCGATAAAAACCAGTCGAGCGGATGTCGTTTTCCAGCTCTTCACGGGGCGCATCTGCGTAGTCTTTGGGGATTCGATATTTTCTGAATAAATCCTTTGTTACAAGATTCACCCTTTCATCGGTGCACTGTGCAGACAATATCGTTGCAATCAGCAGTTCCAGGGGGTTGCTGTATTTGAGGGCGCATTCGGCATTGGGGTATGCGCGGTCCAGGCCGCTCAAGATCCCCTGGATTCGATTCGACTTTTCTTCCGGACTGAATTTTTCTTTTCTGGCCATGATCCGAGATTATATCCCACCGGACTTGATTCCGGTTGAAAAGACTCGGGTATTTGGAGTTTGACTTTTAGTGCAAGCGCGTGTTATCAAGAGGGTTATCAGTCGGAGGAGAATCATATGAGTGAAGATACCAGCGCAGGCGAAAAAGTTTTGTATCTGATGCTGGGCGCAATGATGGGAGCGGCCACTGCGCTTCTGCTCGCGCCTCGAAGCGGAATCGAAACCCGCAAGCTCATTGTTTCGAAAGCGCGTGAAAGCGCAGATCTTGTAACCAGCCGTACCAAAGCTGTTGCAGGAAAGACCTCTGAGTATGTAGAACGAGGCAAAGAACTCTTACAGCAGCAACGCGACCAACTGGCTGCAGCGCTCGAAGCCGGCAAGCAAGCATACAAGGAAGAAAAAGAGAAGGCATAACCCCAAATGCACGATACTCTCCTGATGATCTTCACCGGAGTTCTGGCCTTTGCGGTAGTCCTCCAGACTATTCTCTTTTGGGGCATCTACAAAGCCATCCGGCAAATGAGCTCCCAACTGGACGGCATAGGTAAAGATCTGCTCAGAAACGTCGGAATCGTTTCAGCCAAAGTCAATGAAGGAGTTGCCACAATCAAAGCAATGGCGGATGGGCTGAAGCCCATCCGGGACAAGCTGGCGGATTCGACGGATATCATACACAAGAGAATTACGGAGCTGGATGCCTTCCTTGCTGAAGCTACGGACACGGCTCGTTCGGAAATCCGACGCATCCAGGACGCAATCCAATCTGCAACGCAGAAGGCGGAGCAAACACTGGAACTGGTGCGCAAAAGCATCCTTGCTCCTCTCGGCGAAATCAGTGCGGTTACTCGAGGCCTCTGTGTAGCCATAGATGTGCTTTTCCGCCGGCGAAGGCACCCCTCCAGTTCCACGCAGGACGAAGAAATGTTCATCTAAGGGCTTTCTCCTTCTCGATTAAAAATGGGGACAGGATGGCCCAGCACAATTTATAATACGGCAACAGTTGCGCAGGCTGCAGTTTCCGGAACCTGTACCAGACCCCAGGACTGAAGAAAAAGAGGGAAAATGCCAAACGAAAAAGATAAGAATCCAGAGCAGGAGAGCAGGGAAGGGTTGCATATATCCCGACGGGATTTTCTGAAAGACGCCGGGCTCGTCGTGGGCGCCCCCGCGCTGGGGTCCATTGTCATCGCGGAGGAAGCGGCGGCTCAGACGAAAACAACCGCTCCGGCAGCCAAGGATGCTGCGCCCGCAGGAACCAAGCCTGGGGTGGAGTCGGTTACCATCGAGCTGACCGTCAACGGAGGGAAGTACCGGTATGCCGTCGAGCCGCATTGGAGTCTGCGTCAGCTTTTGCGCGACCAGATCGGTTACACCTCGCCGAAAGATTGGTGCGGCGGTCAGGGCGCCTGCGGTTCCTGCACCGTCATCATGAACGGCAGGCCGATTCTCTCCTGCATGACGCTGGCCTGTGAGTGCGACGGTGCCAAAATCGAGACCGCCGAGGGGATCGCTAAAGCCAAACATCCTATTGTTCACGCATACATTAACAATAACGCATTTCAATGCGGATACTGTACTCCAGGGTTTGTCTGCACGGCCAAGGCACTTTTGGACAGAAACAGTAACCCAACCGAAGCGGATATTCGAGACGCCCTGGGCGGAAATCTCTGCCGGTGTGGAACGTACCAGCGGCATCCTCCGGCCGTCCTGGAAGCAGCCAGAAATCTGAAACAAGGAGCCTGAACCGGAACGATTTGGCAGAATGCCTCATCGCCGCCGGAAAACGAGGGAGTCCTCAAGCCTTCTGAAGGGTAGGAGCCGAAATGAAAACATGGAAGAAATTCGCTCACGTGAACGCAACGACAATTGATGAGGCTTCATCAATTCTGCGTGCCGGCAAAGCCGCCGTCATTTCGGGAGGCACAGATCTTCTGGGCACGATGAGATTTGAAATCCTGCCGAATTATCCCGAGGTCCTGGTGAACCTCAAGACCATTCCGGGACTGGATTATATAAAGGAAGAGGGGGGAGTGCTCCGAATCGGCGCTCTGGCCAGGCTGGAGGACATCGCCAAGAACGACATGATTCGGAAAAGATACACGGCGCTGGCCGAAGGAGCCCATAGGACGGCGACCCCCCACATCCGTGAAATGGGAACCATTGCCGGCAATATATGCCAGTTTACCCGCTGCTGGTATTTCCGAAATCCCGACAACAGGTTTTTCTGCATCCGGAAAGGCGGAAAACAGTGCTTCGCGATGGCGGGAGACAACCGCTACCACTCCATTTTCGGCGCAGTGAAGTATTGCCTTGCCGTTAATCCCAGTGACACAGCGCCGGCCCTGGTTGCGCTCAATGCCAAGGTCAAAACCAATAAGCGCGTCATTGAGGCTGAGCAGTTCTGGGACATGACAGTTCCAGGTTCCACTGCGCTTGCCTCCGATGAAATCGTTACCGAGATTCAGATTCCTGCTCCTGCAACGGGAGCAAAGAGCGCCTTTATCAAGTTTGCGATCCGGAAGTCCATCGATTTCCCGATTGTCAACTGCGCGGCGATGATTGGGGGCGGGAACGTCCGCATATGCATGAACGCCGTGTATAACAAACCCTATCGAGCGACGCAGGCGGAGGAAGTCATAAAGGGAAAATCCATCAATGAAGCCAACGCGGATGCAGCCGGCGCGGCAGCGGTGTCTTCCGCAAAAGCTCTCCCGGGCGACAGAAACAAATGGAAGATCCCTATCGCCAAAGCAATGGTGAAGAGAGCGATTCTCGCCTGTGCCTGATCTGTTCCTCCCTGCGCTTCTTTGAGCCTTGGAGTCTTCGAGCCTTGGAGTTCACCTCTAAGACTCTAAGACTCCAAGCCTCAAAGAGAATGCGAAACGCATGACTCATCTCGAATTCTCGATCCCCTACAACAACGATCCTTCGACTCTTCCCGAAATATTCCGGCTGAAAACGCAAAGCGGAAACCTCATCCGCGAGATCTATCTTTCCGGGCCGCAAGAATATTCCGGGTCCGGCAGAATCGCGCCCGAAATGGAATTCAATGAATTCGCCAGGATTGTCGATTCCATCCACAACGAAGGAATCCGGGTAAATCTTCTCCTCAACTCCATATGTGAGGGGAGCGACTGGTATTCACCGTCGGCGCTTCAGTCAACGATGGAGTACCTGCAACGCGCGCACGGGGACCATGGAGTCGAAGCCGTAACGATTTCAAATCCTCTCTACATCAGGGAAGTCAGGAAGCGGTTCCCGCAGCTTGAAATCTGTGCATCCGTTCTGAGCGACATCAACTGTGTGCAGAAGGCGATCATTTTCAGGAAGGCAGGCGCGGATGTAATTACTCCGGATGTCGACATCAATCGCGATCTCAACCTGCTGAAGAGGATAAAAGACAAAACAGGCGCCGAGATCAAGCTGATGGTGAACGAGGGTTGCCTTTTCCGGTGTGCATTCCGGAAGTTCCACTTCAATTATATATCGCATAAATCAAGAAAGCCTGGGACGGGAAAGGGCGTGAAATCCGAAGACAACGTGTTCAGCCTTAACTGCATTCAAGTCTCAAAAAACGACCTTTCCCAGATCCTGAAGTCGGGATGGATACGGCCGGAAGATACGCGTCGGTACGGCGAAATAACCGGGTACTTCAAAATCGTGGGGAGAACCAGCTCCAAAAGCATGCTTCTCAGAGCCGTGAGCGCATATTTGAACGAGAATTGGAACGGAGACCTGCTGGAACTGATGGCGGGCAATCTGTACTCGGTCGGCATGTCCCATTTGATGCACCTCGACAACAAGAGTCTCGGCGAAGTCGGATTCTTCGACAAGGTTACCTCATGCGACAAGGAGTGCAGC
Source organism: Acidobacteriota bacterium (assembly GCA_050010475.1). Lineage (GTDB taxonomy): Bacteria > Acidobacteriota > UBA6911 > UBA6911 > UBA6911 > UBA6911. The sequence continues at coordinate 8,244 of JBEKKY010000040.1, forward strand.
GAGTGTGATTATTGCAGTGCGTTGATCGGGAAGCTGATTAAAAGAGGTGTGTTTACTCCTGCAAAAATGGAGGACCTGGGCTTTAAATAATTGCACCTGGGAGCGCCGGCGTCTCGCCGGCTCTTTTGCGGCCTCGCAACGTTACAAAAGAACCGCCGGGACGGCGGCGCTCCCGGGGAACCTATTCCATTTCCAAATTAAACTCCGGAGTATCAAACCAGAAGCCCCAGTTGCCTACGGTGTTGATTTCAGCCCGGACAATAGCCTCGTGACCCTCTTCAATCTCGACGAACCTTTTGAATAGTTCCTGTCCTTCGCCATCCAGCTTGCTGACCATTTCCTTGTAAAAGTTGCTGGCCTTGATTTCGGCATCCAGAGCTTTTTTCAGCAATTCAAGTTCGAGAATTTGCTTTGTGCTCTTGGGCTTTACGGTCCGGCGCAGATCCTTCAGGCTATTGTCAATGGCCGCTCGCGCAGGAATTGAGGTCCCCAGTTTTTTTGCCACGACTTTTCCGGTTTTCTGCCATTCCTCAAGCCGTGCTTGCAGATATTTCAGGTGTCCCGTCTCCTCTTCGCAAAGCACGCTGAAAACCCGCTTCGCGGCCGGGTCGGTGGTTTTGTTCATTGCCTGACGATAGATTTCCTCAACTCCTGCTTCATACTCCAGTGCAGTCTTTATGGCGTTATCGAGTTTCATTTTCCCGAACCTCCACTCACTTAATTACGAATGACGAATTACGAATGACGAATTTACCCAAAAGCCATTATTCAATTCGTAACTCGTCATTCGAAATTGCTTCATCGGACCTTGATGAAGCATGTGGCAATAATACCTACAATGCAAATGGGAATCATCCAGTATCCTGCCGCCGCCCAGCTGTGCGTTGCTACCTGAATGCGGATAAACAGCGCCGGACCTATATACATCCCTATGTTCTGGCCCAAAGCTGCCACCGACATTCCAATGCCAATCAGTTGAGGTTTTGCTGCGACTTCCGGGACAGATGCAAGAAGAACGGGTGCCAGGGGACCGCCGACGATGCCGAATAGAAGCATGTACGCCGGGATCATCCATCCGGTCACTGTAAACGGAACCAGGAACGTCAGCGTCATCAGGATATACGGAATCAGAACCATCATCTTGCGTTTCCCCAAACGATCCGACATGCGGCCGCCGCCGGGTCCGGAGAAGATTGACGCCATCATAATAAAGGCGGTGACGAAAGATGCGTTCATGAGAACGCCCCTCTCGAATGTCAGGGAATAGCCCCGCTCAATCTGTAAAAACGTGGGAAGAAAAGAGCACATAGCCATGACGACCAGGTTGTAGCAGCCAAACGCGATGCTGATCATCCAGAAGCTCCGGTTGGCCATGCCTTTCAGAAGGCTGGGCGGCTTTTCTCCCGCTGCCGCGGCCGGCGCAGGAGCTTCGTACATCTCTTCTTTTTTTGGCAAACGGAATAGAATGGCGAAAATAATGAACGCCAGGGCCGAAAACCCGGCGCCTGCCCACCATACCGACTGCCAACCGTACGCTACTGCCAATGTGGGGGCGAAAAGGAGGGTGGCAACGTTTCCGATTCCCACGCTGCTTGCCCACAGTCCCGTCGGTAAAGCGCGCTTTTGCGCCGGGAACCACAAGCTGATCGCCAGAGGGGCCGCTACCATAATCAGCCCCATGCCCACGCCTTCAATAAACCGGCCGACAAAAAGCATTCGCGCTGTTGTGGCCAATGCGCCCACGGCCGATCCAATCGTGACGGCGCCGACGGAAACGAGCCCGGTCAATTTAATGCCGAATCGCTTCAGGATAAAGCCTGCCGGAACTGCGAGAACGAATCCCATAATCGAGAAGATAGACATCAAATCGCCTGATTGGGGATCCGTCAGCTTGAATGCATTTTTTACGATGATCATTACAGGCGGCAGCTTGAACAGGTTAAGCGGTGAGGCCAACGTGGCCATATAGAGTGCAAACAGGACTACCCAGGCATATGCAGGTGTCTTAACATCCGCTTTCGGTTGCATTACAGCTTGCTGACTCATAGAACGTCTCCTCTCAATAAGGAATTACGAATTACGAATGACGAATTACGAATTGAACATACAACAATTCGTCATTCGTAATTCGTCATTCGTAATTACGTTTAGCCTCCCGACAATTGCGGGAGTATGTGGATAATATCCCCTTCTTTCAGGATTGCCATTTGATCGACGCTGTTGTTGTTGACCAGAACTGTGACACGAACCTCTTTGGGCAGCTGCAACTTTTCCAGCACCTGGCCGACGGTTACATCCTGGGGCATGTCCCAGTTTTTTTCGGGAATCGACCTCTCGGCGGCCGGGAGATAACGCCGGAGATAAGAATAGACGTTTACGACTATGTGCATTTCAATTCGACTCGCTGCATGCCAGGATTGCGCGCTTGATTAAAACCTTCGCGATCTGAACCATATACGCATTGCGTTCCATCGGTTTTGCCTCCTCCATGGCGGCAACACCCGCGGCCTCAGCAATTTTCTCATCGATTCTTTTCTTTAAAATGGTCTCTTCCGCCTTCACAGCCCGATACGGCTTGACGGCAATTGCATTGAGACAGATCCGCGCCGCAGAGACCTTTCCCGACGAGAGCCTGATCATGGCCGCACAATTCACAATAGGGAAGTCGATCGATTTCCGGATGGCAAACTTCAGGAATGCGCTATTGGCTCCGGTTGCCGGCGTCGGGACGTGGATCTCGGTAATCATCTCGTCGGGATCCAGAACCGTTGTTTTGGCCACATCGACCTGGAAGAGATGCTCGGTTTTTATCATTCTCTTCGAAGTCACGATTCCGGCATCCAGCGCAATCAGTGCGGGCGCCGTGTCACTGGGATGCACCGCATAGCAGCCTCCCTCGACGCTGCCGCCCATGATTGAGTGGTACCGGTTGTCCCCCTCGATTGCATAACACCGCCCTCCGCCCTTTCGCAGGCACGGAAAGCGGTTATTGGGGTTCCTGTAATACCAGCATCGGATATCCTGACACAGGTTGCCAGCCAAAGTTCCCATTTCCCTGAGATGAGGTGATGCGGTCCGAGCCGCCGCCTGAGCCAGCGCCGCATACCTTTCGCGGATGAGCGGTTCCCGAGCGATATCCTCCAGGCGCGCCAACGCCCCGATCTTCAATACGCCTGCTTCCTCTTTGAGGAAGTCCAGGCCCGCAATCGTTTTGATATTGATGAGAGCTTCGGGATACCTGGGAAGTATCTCATCTTTCATTTTTCCTAGGATATCTGTGCCGCCCGCTATCAGGCTCGCCCGGTTTCCATACCTCCGGAGTGCGGTGACTGCTTCATCGATTGTCCGGGCGCTGATATGCGCGAACTTTCGCATTTCTTTTCTCCAAAAGGCGGAAGTCAGGAGTCAGAATGAACTACATCTCTCCCGACTTCTGACTCCTGACTTCTTCATTGTGCTTGCCGCAGCAATCTTGCGGCCTCAAGAATTGCTTTCGGATGCTGGGGATAGGTTCCGCAACGGCATAGGTTACCGCCGAGCGCTTCGCGGATTTCCTCTTCCGTCGGATTCAAATTCCTGTCCAGTAGTGCTTTGGCCGTCACAACAAATCCCGGAGTGCAGTAGCCGCACTGCATGCAATGATGCTTCACGTATTCTTCGACGAGCGGGTGATTGGCCGCCGCGATTCCTTCCACCGTTTCGATCCGTTTGCCTTCACATTCAATTGCCAAGGTCATGCACGAGAGAATCGGCCTGCCGTTCATGATGACCGTGCAGGATCCGCATGCGCCGCGATCGCACATCAGCTTGGTCCCTGTAAGGCCGAGTTCGTCGTGAATGAGGTAATAAAGCGTCCAATCCGGTTCGACCTGAAATTTGTATTTCTGGCCATTGATTGTGACGTGAACCGTCCCCTCAGGTTCCGGCAGCGATTCACTCGGGTGAACGGCGAGGATGTGGGATTTTATTGCTTCGAAGGCGTCAAAGGTATCCTGACAGTATGGGCACGAGTATCTCGCCAGCGTTGCTACCGGTGTGCTTTTCTTCGGCATATTTCTTGCTCCCAACCGATAGTCGGCAATGGAAAGCTCATGTGTGGACGGCTCTCCAGAGCCGTCCTGCTCTTAATAACTGAACTACCGGACGGGTCTGGAGACCCGTCCGCACATGAACCGGCCACTACCTCAGGGTCCGCAGGAACCTCGACTGCTCGATCCTGCTTTCGTAATCCTTCCTGAAATATTTCAGCGTATCCATAACCGGAACTGAGGCGGTCTGGCCCAGCCCGCACAGGGCGGAAAAGGACATCACTTTTGACAGGTCTTCAAGTGCGCCGATGTCCTCGCCTGCTCCTTCTCCTCTGCTCAGCCGTCGCAGAATTTCAAGCATCGCCTCAGAGCCGTCACGACAAGGCGTGCAGCGGCCGCACGATTCTTCGGCCAGGAACTCCGTATTCCGGTATATCATTTCAATGACGTCTCTCGAATGATTAAAAACAGTAACCGCTCCGGCGCCGAGGACGCCTTCATAACATAGCGGAACATCGATCAGGTCGCCGGGCAGGATTCTGCCGCAGGCGCCGCCGACCTGGACCATTTTGACATCCCGGGCGGAAGCAAGCCCAATCACCAGTTCCGAGAGCTTGGTTCCAAGCTCCAGTTCGTATACTCCGGGAGAGGCGACGTCGCCGCTGACCGAGAATACTTTCGTCCCTTTGCTTTTCACCGTCCCCATTTCTCTAAACCATGCACTGCCGTTCAGGATAATCTGGGGAATGTTCATCAGGGTTTCCACATTGTTAATGACAGTCGGTTTTCCCCAGAGCCCCTTCGCGGGAGGAAACGGTGGCTTGTATCGTGCCTCGCCTCTCAATCCTTCGATTGAATTCATGAGCCCGGACTCCTCGCCGCACATATAGGAGCCGGCGCCCTCACGGAGCTCGATCTCCAGTTGAGTCAGGAAGCCTTTCTTTTTGGCCTGGGCGATGGCATTCAGAATCAAACCGGACAGGAAATGGTATTCGGCCCGCAGGTAGATGAAGGCCTTGGCGGCTCCGATGGACAAGCCCGCAATCGCGATCGCCTCGATGAGAGTGAAGGGGTCGTTTTCCAGGATATGCCTGTCTTTGAAGGTTCCGACTTCACCTTCATCAGCGTTGCAGATTATGAACTTTTCCTTCTCCGGTTGCTCCCTGGTCATCTTCCATTTCAATCCGCAGGAGAAGCCCGCACCGCCTCTGCCCAGCAGGCCCGATGCGATCACTTCCTCGATGACCCTTTGGGGGGCCATCTGCCTGGCTTTTTCCAGGGCTGCAAAGCCGCTTCGCGCCAGATAAGAATCTATTTCCCTGGGATCGACCAGTCCGCAATTTTTTAAAACGACCCGTTTCTGCACGCCGTTTCCCTCACCCTGGAGCACGTCCCCAAAACCGGTATAACATGTGCGGACGGGTCTCCAGACTCGTCCGGTTTTTCAGTCCTATAACCACCTAGGCGGGACGGCTCTGGAGAGCCGTCCCCACATGAATAAAATCGCGAGGCTGTCATCAATACTGCTGCAAAATCTTCGAAATTTTTCTCGGCGTCAGATTCCCATGAACCTCGTCATTCACCAACATCGCAGGCGCCCGGTCACAGGCCCCGATGCAATTGACCAATTCAAAAGAGAATTTCCTGTCGCGAGTGGTCTCTCCGGGTTTTATTCCGATCGAGTCTTCAATGCTTTTTAAGATCAGCTCGGAGCCCTTTAAATAGCAGGGGAGGTTCTTGCACACTCTGATCACGTTCGTTCCGAGCGGTCTTGTGGAAAGGAAGGAATAAAAGGTTGAAATCCCGTAGACATCGCTGACCGACAGATTCAGGGAATCAGCGGTGCCGGCCATGAATTTCGGAGAGACGTAATGGGATCTGGCCTGTGCCTTCTTCAGCATCGGAAGAAGATTCCCGCATCCCGGATCCTGAGTTTGAGGGCGCGGCGAAACCGAAACCATTTTCTTCCCTCTCTCTTTGTCGCCGGGCCGGTTTGCTTTGCTGAGGGCGCTGGTCGGACAATACTCGACGCAGAGCCAGCAATCTTTGCAGAAGCTTTTATCCAGGGGGATATCGTTATCCACGATGACTTTCGAGTGAAAGGCCCTGTATCCGGCGCCGAACACTCGTTTGCCCGCCAGTTCATTGCATGCGCTGATGCACCGGGAACACAGGATACACTTGGAAAGGTCCCTGTGAACATAGGGGCCAACATCCTCGACGGGATAAAAACGAGGCCTTCTTACGCTGAACCTGGGAGGTCCCACCTCCAGATCGGAAGCGATGTTGTGCAAAGTACACTGAGCTGCCCTCACATCCATCACACAAGGTCCGGTATGAGCAGCGAGCAGGAGTTCAATGGTCGCTTTGCGGGCGGAGAGGACCTTTTGAGAGCGGGTGTGAAGGACCATCCCGTCCGCAATGGGAGTATGGCACGATCCGATCAGTCGACTCGATCCCTCCAGTTCAACAGCGCAGATCCGGCACGACCCGGTTGGAATAAGATCTTTGTGGTGGCAGAGTGTTGGGATGTTGATCCCGGCATTTTCCGCAGCCTGAAGAACCGTCATTCCCGAGGCGCCTTCCACGTTCCTGTTATCGATTTGGATTTTTAAGGACCCCATATTCCTCATTACTCTTTCATCTGATGGTCACTCAGAAGGTTCGTGCCCAGCTGGGTTGGATAATGGCGATCATATCCAAACCAGTCCCGTTTCGAAAGAGAATTGTTCCCCGTTTCATAATCGGGGTCGGTATCGGAATCGGGATCGAAAGGCTGAAAATGACGACTCCGATTCAGATACCGACCCCGACCCCGATCTGTCTTCCAACGGGGAACGGAAAACGGGGAACCCCCAAAAAGAAAGCCCAGGGATGAAAGATTCACCCCTGGGCTGACGATTATTCGAGATTACTCGATTATAGTTTGTAGGCTTTGGTGGTATCGA
>JBEKKY010000041.1:0-15165 GCA_050010475.1 Acidobacteriota bacterium
GAGGCAATTCGAAAAGCCTACATCCAATGCGGCATAGATTGCACAATTTCACGGTAATCCTGATCATCGAGGTGCAAAATGGCTGAAGTGAATCCGGAACTCCTCAAACGGATCGATGCGCTGCAGCTCAGCGAACGCAATCAGCAATGGAAGAAAGCCATGAAGGCATCAGGCTGGAAGCTGTTCGCCGACAGGGAAAAATGGACTGTGGCGTCCTGGCGTGAAACGGAGGGGGAGGATATCCAAATACGCCGCGCCAAGCTGTTCAAGAAGATCGTTGAGAATGTCGAGATCTGCATTCACGATTATGACGTGATTGTGGGGCGTCCGACCCCCAATGTCATCGGATGCGCAACGTCGTTCGACGTCTGCGGCGACTATATCCCCGACCTCTGGAAGGATACCGCCGAGCTTAAAATCACAATGGACGCGAATGTCGGGCTGGATCCCGAAAGCCTTGAGATTCTCCGCAACAGCGCCCGGGAATTTCGCGGCAAGACGGCACCCGATATGACCTATAAGGCATGGGAAGAGGTGGTCGGGTCCTGGATCAAGGATGCAGAGGCCGCAAAGCTGAAGGATCCCACCCTGGATACGGGAATATTCGGGCAGACCACATCCGTGCTGATGTGGAAAAAAATCCTCGAAAAAGGACTCAGGAGTTTCATCGACGAGGCGCAAAGACATGTCGATGCATTTATCAAAAACCAGGAGACAAACATCGACAAGCTTTACTTCTGGAAGTCCGCCATCATTGTTTGTGAGGCAGCCATCAACCACTCTCGCCGCTATGCTGCTCTTGCAAGAGAAATGGCTGAAGCGGAAAAGCGTCCGGCCCGCAAAACCGAGCTGCTTCAAATTGCGGGCATCTGCGAACATGTGCCCGAACATCCGGCCGGGACCTTCCATGAAGCTCTCCAGTCCATGGCCATTGTCGGCGTCTGCAAGCTCTATGAGCACCCGATGCACAACAACCCGCAATGGGGACGCGGGGACCAATATCTGTATCCCTATTTTATCCGGGATGTCGGCAGCGGCACGATCACGCTGGAGAAGGCTGCTGAACTGCTTGCGGAGCTCGTCGGCCGATGGGGCACTCAAACATTTGTTGCCTCTGAAAGCCTCAAGCAGTCGCATCAGATCAATTTCGGGATCAATAACATAATGATCGGAGGAGTCGATCGATCGGGGGCGGACCGCTCGAACGAATTAAGCTATCTCTTTCTGCACGTGATCGGGCTCCTGCAACTGTCATCTCCAACCGTGGGACTTCGCTGGAACAAGGCCACGCCCGGTTGGATGATGAAGAAAGCCATCCAGACAAACATGGCCACAAAGGGAGGCATTCCTCTTTTCGAGAGTGACGAGGTCGTGATTTCACATTTCCTGGAAGACGGAATTCCAATGGATGAAGCTGCGGAATGGTGCGGTTTGGGTTGCGTGTATCCCTGCCTTCCATCGAGAGCAGAGCATTACGGGGCTGAAGGCGTAGCCGCCTGCAACATGGCTGCAATGCTTCATCTGGTTCTCCATAACGGCCTGGACGTGAACGGAAAGCTCACGGGATTGGAAACGGGCGATCCGGTGGGGTTCAAAAGCTTTGACGACCTATACGGAGCTCTGATGAAGCAACACCGGTTCATCACGCACCGCTGTTTCTGGCTGGCCGCCATAGCCCGAAGGGAACAGTCCAAACATGTAAGGCTCCCCTTTCTGTCGGCCATGGGTATTGAACGGTGCATGGAGATAGGACAGGATCTTTTGATTCCGGATCCTGACTTTTCCATGTTTGGGATTTCCGACAGAGCCATCATTGATGTTGCCGATTCTCTTATGGCGGTGAAGAAGCTGGTATTTGACGAAAAGAAGCTGACAATGCACGAGCTCCTCAACGCGCTGGATACCAACTTTGAAGGCAAGCGGGGCGAAGAAATCCGGCAGATGTGCCTCGCACAACCCAAATTCGGCAATGACCTGAATGAAGTGGATCTGCTTGCCAAGAAAATCAGTGAAGACTCCCGTCAAATCATCGGCAGCTACGACAACTCTCCGTTTCGCAATTTCATGATCGCGAGAGAAGGTCTTGCATGGCACTACTTCGGCGGATTGGGGGTGGGAGCTCTGCCCAACGGAAGGAAAGCTTTCGAACCGCTTAATGACGGCTCCATTTCGCCGATGAGAGGCGCCGACAAAAAAGGGCCGACCGCTGTGCTTCGTTCCGCTCTCAAGGCGGAATTCAAAGAGTCTCATGCTTCGGTCCTGAATCAGAAATTTTCCGCTGCAATTCTTAGAAGCAACGAGAGCATCGACAAGCTTGTTGCCTACACCAATGCGTTCATGTCGCACGGCGGTTCGCACATTCAATACAACATGGTGGACACAAATGAATTGAGGGATGCCAAGATCAACCCCGAAAATCACAGTGATCTGATTGTTCGCATCGGGGGCTTCAGCGCTTACTTCACGCAGCTTTCTTCAGATATCCAGGACGATGTTATCAATAGAAGCGAGCACACCCTGTAATTCGACTTTGAGGCAGGGTTAGTGCGCTGTGATTCCTTGTGTGTCTGCAGGAAAGCAGGAAGATTTTTTCTCCATTTCGATTGTTCGGATAACGCCTGACAACCTCTATCTCCTTATAGAAAGGGCTGGGAGCGCGGGTGCCTCGCCCGCATTTACGGCCGGGACGGCCGCGCTCCCGGGAAGATCCATCTCTCGCCTTTATTATTTTGTTCTTGCGTTACCGAACAAAGCCAGGTCGACCGCTTCCGCCATCAGCTTGTAGCCGGCATCATTCGGATGCAGGTGGTCGTTAATGTTGCATGCCGGATTGAGCTGAGTCGGGTTCTGCGGGTCGCGCAGTTTCGCATCGAAATCCACTACCGCGTCGTAAGCTCCGCCTGTGCGAATCCAATTGTTCACCGCCTGCCGGACGGCTTCTCCCTTTTCGTTGTAATAGGCAGCGCCTCCAAAGGGGAGCAATGTCGCACCAATCGCCTTGATGCCATGCATGTGCGCTCTCTCGATCATCTGCTTGTGAGCGGCGATGAGATCATCGGCGCTGACTGCCGCGCCCATCATCGAAGACAGTCCGATGTCATTGATCCCCTCGAGCACGATCAGCCACTTCACGCCGGGCTGGGCAATGACGTCCCGGTCAAAGCGCGCCAGAGCAGACACTCCGGCGCCGTCGGCGAGCAGTCTGTTGCCGGATATTCCGTGATTTACAATCGCCACATTTTTCGTGGCCTGGTTGGCGGCCAGGCGCTCGGCGAATTGACTGGGCCAGCTCCGGTCTGTGTCCGGAGTCGAAGTTACACCGTCGGTAATGGAATCTCCAAATGCAACAAAAACTCCTGTATCGGCAGGGCTCAAAACGTCCACGCTCGAAATCCAGTACCATGATTGTGTCGTTGTGGCATCCGCAATCTCCACAGCTTTGGTGAAGTCGCCGGGCTTTGAGATATAGGTTGTATGCAGGCCGGTCAGGTGGACCGTCGGTGGTGTGGGATCCCCGGAAATAAAAAGGCTAATCACCAGGTCGCCACGCTGCGGAACTGGAAAATCCAGAGGATCGCTGATCGCCGGGGCTCCCGGGGGAATCGAGAAGGAAGGCTTTCCGCCAAAAGTCAGTGCACGTTCGGAATCAGGAATGATCGCCGAACCTTTGGCTCTCAGCGAGATGTGCGCAGCACCGACTGTGAGGGGGCCCGTCCCATAGGCATTGGAAAGCTGGATTCGCGCGCGGCTCCCTCCGATACTCGTATGCACAATCAACCGCACGGTCTGATTGTTGATATTCGGCGGCAGGGCGAATGGTGAAGGCTGGTTGCCCTGAGCAGGAGGCTTGGGTGCGGGAGCTTCAACCTTTGGCGCCGCCATATTCTGCTTCGGGAGCGGGAAGTTAAACGATGCGGCCTGGGGAGAAGCCGCCCAAGTGGCGACCCAGTGATCCTGGGCGGCAGCTGTCCATGCAAATGCCAACATGAGTGCAATCAACAAAAATCGAGTTTTCACGAATTCCCTCCTGGTTTTTTGTAATTCAGTTCTTCCTGCTGGGTGAGTGGGTACGCACCGACTCTAGGTGTCCGAGTGATCGGTGTCAAGCAATTTGCTTGACTTCACTCAGCTCAAAATTGCTTTATATCCGCAGTCGCAGCACCTGTAGTCCAAATCTTAATGGGGGGACAATCGAATGAAGATTAAACGTTTGGCGGTTGCATTTATATTGATAGCCACAGTCATACTGGGAGCTTCTGATCCGCTGCAGGCGGCTCAAACCTGTGACCGGCAGTGCCTGGTCACTCTCATGCAAAACTATCTGGCAGCCCTGGTCAAACATGACCCGAAAGCGGTGCCGTTTGCAAACGAAGTCAAGTTCACCGAAAACACGGCGAACATCCCGGTCGGATATGGCCTGTGGGTCACCGCATCCGGCGGGCCGACGGAATTCCAGGTTTATGCCGCAGACCCGGTAGCGCAGCAGGTTGCCTGTCTGGTCATGATGAAGGAAAACAGCAACAAGGACGTCCTGTTGGGAGTTCGCCTTCGACTGCAGCGCGGGAAGATCGTTGAAGCCGAGCACCATGCGGTGCGTGACGGCATAGCGGGCGGGATGCCGAATCTCCAGAAACCGCGTCCCGGGCTCGTTGAGGATTTGGCGCCGGCTGATCGGACTCCTCGGGCCCAGATGATCGATATCGGGCTTTCTTATTACGATGCGCTTGTGGGCGGAGACGGCACTTTGGCTCCCTTTGCCGATGAATGCGAGCGTCGAGAGAATGGATCAACTTCGGTAGGCGGAGCAAGGGCTGCTGCCAAACCGCCTACAGCAAAGCCGCAATTCCCTCCGCAAGGTTCTGTCGATCCTGAGATGGCGAAACTGGGCATGGCGCTTGCCGCCGCGCCCAAAACCTGCGCAGCACAGATCAGCGCAGGCGTCTGGGCCTACATCACCGAAATCAGGAACCGCCGTTTGCTCGTCGTTGATGAACAGAAGGGCCTTGCAGTCGGCTTTTCCGATTTCTATCACGACAGCAAGCTAAAAACGATGAAGCTCAGGGGAGTACCGGGATTGGAAAGCGTGCCTGCCTATCAGGGGACTTTCAACATGCCTGCGATGCACATTTTTAAAATAAAAAAAGGCAAGATTTACGACATCGAAGCAACCGGCCTGGTCTTGCCCTATGGCACCAAAACCGGCTGGGAATAGGGTTTAATTGACGATTTCAGATTGACGATTGACGATTTGAAAAACCGATCCCCCGGTGGAAATGTCTTATACTGATGACAGAAATGAACCGCACTTGATAGATGCAACTTTGGCGGCCTGAGGCGGTCATCTAAATTCGTGGGGGTTGCGAGGAAACATTGAATATGGGCGTCAGAATTCGCCTTGGGATCAGCGCATGTTTATTAGGAAAGGCTGTTCGCTTTGACGGAGGCCATAAGCTGGACCATTTTCTTGCCGGGACACTGGGACAATATGTGGAGTATGTGCCTGTTTGTCCGGAGGTGGAATGCGGAATGCCTGTTCCCAGGGAGCCGATGCATTTGGAAGGAAAACCGGAGTCGCCACGGCTGATCACCATTCATTCCAGGATTGACAAGACCAGTCAGATGATTGGCTGGACTGAAAAGCGGGTCGTGGAGTTGGGGAAAGAAAAGCTGATGGGATTTATCTTCAAAAGCGATTCTCCCAGCAGCGGCATGGAGCGGGTGAAGATCTACAATGAAAAAGGCGCGGCCGTCCGGAAGGGTGTCGGGATCTTCGCCCGCCAGTTCATGGAGCATTTTCCTCTCCTCCCGGTTGAGGAAGAGGGACGCCTGCACGATCCTGCAATCCGCCAAAATTTCATCGAGCGTGTGTTTGCTCTCGCCCGATGGAGGGAACTCCTGGCCGAGAATAAGAGCCTCGGAGGCGTGGTTGAATTCCATACGAAACATAAACTGCTCATTCTCTCCCACAGCGCCAGGCACTACCACGAAATGGGCCGGCTTGTTGCCGGGGCGAAAAGGGTTTCCCTGCAAAGCCTCCTGGAAGATTATCAGAAGCAGTTGATAGAAGCGCTGAAACTCAGGGCGACATTGAAGAAAAACGCAAACGTCTTGATGCATATGGCCGGATATTTTAAAAATTATCTCTCCCCGGACGAAAAGGCGGAACTGTTGGAGACCATCGAACTCTATCGAAAAGAGCGGGTTCCTCTTATTGTCCCGATCACTCTCATCAACCACTATGTCCGCAAATACAACCAGCCATACCTGAAAGAACAGTATTACCTTAATCCACACCCCATAGAATTGCAGTTGCGCAACCACGTGTAAGGCCGAAAGGGAAGAGAAGCGATAGACACTGCATATAAAGTGTGCGGTTTTGCATAGGCCTGCGCTGGTACTGACATTATTCGCCCTTCCCAGCGTTTATTTTCTCACGCACAGAAAGACAGAAGGTTCATAATCACGGATTTCACCGATTGGGATACAAGCCAATCAGTGAAATCCGTGCCGCTTACCTTGCAGGATGACTTATTAGCGCCATTTGTCAACCGAGGCGCTCGAGATGTAGCCGAAATCGCCGGCCTGCCAGAAAAGATTCGTCCCGCCGCCGATGGAAAGAACGCTTATATTGTTGGGAGATGCAATCCGCGGGATTTTTGCGTCCTTTGGAAGCTTCATCCATGAGGCAAAGGGCTCCCGGCCCTGCCGGGCGCCGGGCAAAATGAAATTCTGTACGGAGTAAAAATCATCCAGCCATTCCCCGGCCGTAATTAGGGTGTTCTTGTGAACCCAATCGATCAATTGCTCTTTGGATTTGAACCCCTCTCTATCATTTAGCTGCTTGATAATCGTCGGATCAAGAAGAAGCATCGCAGGAGAAAATGGGCTGATCCACGTTAACCAGGTAGGAATCTGGCTGTAGAAAGGTTTGCCAAAACTCTGGTCGGCATGAATCATTCCCCATCCGCCAAACGTGCTTACGACGCTATCCTGCGGTTTGAATTTTTTCTGTACGTGAAAGGGATTCCATCCTGGCGGAAGCTCTTCCTCATTTTCGGGCACGCACAGGTTGTTATACATGAAGTTGTTTCCCTGGCTCCCCATGTACACTTGGCCCGGATGCGCGCCGCCGTCCAGGTTGATGGACATCAGCGTCCAGGCCCTTCCGATGACGGAATTCGCCTGATTGAACGGCCCGAGAGCGCCGATTCCCATATTCATGTTTATTTCTTTCCGCACGGGCCCGTTCACGACCACCATCCTTGCAAACGAGGTGGTTGAAGTGAATATGGAAGGAACTCCCGTGGATGCCAAAGCCAGGATGACCGGAAAATGCTCGGGTTTTGCTCCCGCCATCACCGCATTCACAGCGACTTTCTCGACGGTGTAGCTCCAGGCAGGATGCGGCGACGAGGCCTGCATCCTGCCTACAACTTCATCCGCCTGGTGGCTGGTTCCTTTCAACATTTCCGCTACCCGAGCCTCCGTTGGGAGCACGATCGGAAGCCCATCGGTCCACTCTTTTTCAAGGAAGAGGCGGGTTAGGTTCTCCGCGGTATCCGCGGGCACCAGCCTGGGGGTAGGGTCTTCAATAAATCCCTTTTTCTTGTCTTCTTCGCTCAGCGGATCCGTGAGTGCTGCGATGATTTCCTGCAGCACGGGTTTGCCCGTTATCGGGTCATTCCCCTGCAGGTATTTGCGGCACGTGTCTGCCGGTACTCCGGTGATGGGATGAGGAACAAAAGTGAAGCGCTGATTGGGCATCCCTCTTTTGAAGGAGTAGTTCTTCACGAGATCGTGGAAGGTTCTGGTTACTACGGGTGCGGTGGGAACTCCAAGCTTCTCGACTGTCAAACAATGGCCGACGACCGACGGCGAGCAGGAACTTCAATGTCCTACCCCCATGATCATGCCGCCGCCTTTCTCTTTGATTTCGGCCCAAAGCTTGGGATCATCTTCAAAATAGGTCCCGATTTTGGTTTTGACGATAAAGGTCGTATTCGGATATTTTTCGCTCAGCAGTTTTTGCATTTCTGTAAATAACTGGTGAGTGTCGGTAAAACCGATGTCGACGATGTAAATAGTCTTTCCTTCCAATGTGGTAAACCGGGGCGCCATCGGGACCCGGGCAATTGGCGGCGGCTGTCCCATGGGATTAAGAACCGTTATTTGGGGTTCCTTTGCTTTTGACTGGCCCAAAAGCAAGGGGACCAAAACAATGACTGCGAGGAACGAAGCAACTGTTTTTTTGTTCACCGCTTTTCTCCTTCAAAAGTGATCAGCAGGTTTTCTGGCGCCTTTTACTCTAACAAACAAAACGCCGGGGATTCCATGGAATTCACTGATTCTATCCTTAAGGGCCCGGCCTTCCGCGCTTTTGCGGGAGATCCGAGTGAACTTTTTTAAACGGATTCCGTATCTCTGGGATAGAATTAAAGCAATATTCCACTTTGCGCGGAGAACACATATGAAATGTCGTAACGTAGTGGCAATTACAGTCATGGTTATGTTGGGAATCGCCTCTGCAGGAGCGATCGTGGCTTTGTGCACGAATTTTTCGGTCAAAGCTTCAGCGCAGAATCTTCCGGCCCTGAACAACATCCCGTCGGATTACCACTTTGTTTTCGGAGTCAATGTGCAAAGGCTTGCAAAAAGTTCCGCCTTTGCTGACCTCCGGCAGAAAATGCCGGCCGGAAGTGAGCTGGCGGCCTTCATTGAAAAAACGGGAGTCGATCCCACGCGCGACGTATCATACCTGATCGGAGCGGGGCCCGGGAAAAGCATGAAGGGGAAGGAGGGTGTTTTGATTGTGGTCGGCAAATTCAATCAAGATGCCATCGTCAGCTATATTCGCTCCAAATCTGCTCCCGTCGAGGTCCAATATGGCGGCGTTTCCCTATTTATGATGCCGAATCCAAAAACCGGTGACGTGAACGGAGGAATGGCGTTTCTCGCTGATAACGAGATTGCAGTAGGTAATCTGACATCTCTCAAAGCTGCGCTCGATACCCGGAAGGACCCGAGCAAAAGCATCGTTTCGGATGCGGCCATGTCGGCTTTGCTGAACGACATCAGCCCCGAGGAGATGTTCTGGTTTGCCGGAGATGCGACGGATGTGCTCAGCAATATGAAGGCAACGGCCCCGCTGGCGGCGACTGCCTCATCAATTAGAAATGTCGTCGGCAAAATAGATATCAATGATTCGGCTGCAACAGTGGTGGGGACAATAACCCTGACGGCTCTCGACAACGATCACGCTGCGAAGCTGACTGAAGCTTTGAGAGGATTGATCGCTTTGGGACAACTGTCCGGAAATCAGAATCCGGGATTTAAGGCCTTGCTGGGCGGACTGGTGATATCTCAGGATTCCGCGCGTGTCAGCCTCGCGCTTAATTTCCCGGTGAACACTCTGGAAAAGTTCGGCGGGAAAAATTGATGCCCTGATTGGAGGGCAAAATCCAGCTCACGTGAAAACACCAGGGTGCCGGCGTGAGATCAGGTGCCGGACTTCCGGGGCAACTTTCCGAATTTGATAGCAAGTCCGTGCTTCAGCGATCGGGGAATCCAGGCGTATAGCCTTACGAAGAGCCGATAACGCCAACCGGGTACGACAAACAACTCGTTCCGTTTCAGGCTGCGCAAAGAAGCATCGACCACATCTTCCGCCGACATCCACAGGCTGCGTGGAATCGCGTTCCGATCCATCCCTACGACATCGTGGAATTCGGAATAAGTGAATCCCGGGCACAATGCTTGAATCCGGACGGGGGAGTGGATCGCCTGGAGCTCAATATACAATCCCTCCGTAAAATTGTTGATCCATGCTTTCGTGGCGCAGTAGGTGACGTTGAAGGGAGTGGTGAGGAAACCCGCTACCGAAGAAACATTGATAATGTTCCCTTTGCGGCGCTCGATCATTCGCGGCAGCGCCGCATGCGTGAGGCGCTCGATTGCAATGACGTGCAGGCGATGCATTCTGTCCTGGGATTCCCCGGGCGTCTCATGAAAAGCGCCGTGTATGCCGAAACCCGCGTTGTTGACCAGAAATTCCAATTCGGGTTCTGCGGCAGCCCAGTCCACGATTTTTTCCAGGTCTGAGTCGATCGTCAGATCCGCCGTCAGCACCTTTGCGTTTTGCAGTTCCGCCGCCAGACTTTCCAGACGTTCTTTGCGGCGCGCAACCAGCAGCAGCTTATACCCCATTCTCGAGAGCTTGCGAGCAAAAACCTCTCCTATTCCGCTTGAAGCTCCGGTAACCAACGCCACGCCGCTCATGGTTTAGAACATCCGATTTGAAAAAACGCCACGGATTCCATGGATTTTATGCATTCAATCTGTGTTATCCGTGGCGTTTTTTATTCTACCTGAGGACAGCCGGCCACTTCCGGTCTTGGCAGGGAATCGTGGAATATGCTTTTCAGCCATCAGCCACCAGCAAAAAAGGCTTTTGCTGAAAGCTGATGGCTGAAGGCTGACGGCTATTCGGCTAACAGCGGGAAGCGATCCAGCCGCTGCCGCAAAGTGAGAAGCATTCGCCACATGCTCTGCAGGAAAGCTCCGCACCTTCCACCAGCGCCGGTTTCCGATCGACTCCGCGGCCTTTGAAGTAGATTTTGTTCGCCTTTTTTACCTCGGAACAGTACCGCAGACAAAGCCCGCAAAGGCTGCAATCGGTCATCCCGGTTTTGAAGCGCGAAGACGTGACGCCGTATTCCTTGCCGTAAAGCTGCCAGGCAGGCCAAAGCAGCTCGATGATCATGCGCCGTATGCGATTCACTTTTTCCGTGCTGGTTTGGACTTTGAGTCCTTCTTCCACCGGATAGACGCAGGATGCAACCAGCCTCTTGCGGCCCGACTTGGTTTCGATCTCAACCATGCACATCCGGCATCCGCCGTATGCTTCCAGCCTGTCATCGTCGCACAAAGTCGGTATTTTGATCCCGATCGATCGTGCCGCCTTCAGGACCGTTGTACCTTGCTCAGCCTGTACCGTCCGGCCATCAATTTCCAGATTTACATTTTCCATGGTGACCTCACTACTCTTTGGCTGCGGACAGGGTTGCCGCCGCTGCTGGTTGCTTTTGAATTGTCGATGCGGGCACTTTGATCACGGCGCTGAATTTTTCCGGGCAGGCCGAGAAACAGGCGCCGCACTTGATGCACTTTTCCTGGACGACGGTGAAGACTTTATCCTCAGACTTGTTGATCGCGCCCACCGGGCAGTTGCGCATGCAGGCTCCACAGGCGGTGCATCGCTCCTGATCGATTTCAAAAGCGATCAGAGCCGTGCAGACTCCGGCGGAGCAGCGCTTTTCGCGGATATGTTCTAAATACTCGTCGCGGAAGTATTTCAGGGTACTGGCTACCGGGAACGGGGCTGATTGGCCGAGAGCGCACAGGGAAGCTGCCTCCATGAACCCGGAGAGTTCTTCGAGAAGCCTGAGATCCTCTTCCTCTCCCCATCCCGAGGTGATCCGGTTCAGAATGTTGAGCATCTGACGCAATCCCTCGCGGCAGGGGACGCATTTCCCGCAGGATTCATGGGCGAGGAAATTGGTGTAATACCGCGCCGTGTCCACCATGCAGGTGTTTTCGTCCATGACAATCATGCCGCCGGACCCCATCATCGATCCGACTTTTGTAAGCTCGTCGAAATCGACGGGGAGATCGAGCATCGATTCGGGTATGACGCCTCCGGAAGGGCCGCCCGTTTGAACTGCCTTGAACTTCTTCCCTTTCGGGACGCCGCCGCCGATTTTGAAGATGATATCGCGAAGGGTGATTCCCATCGGCACTTCGACAAGCCCCGTGTTCCGGACCTTCCCGACCAGCGAGAAAATTTTGGTTCCTTTGCTCCCTTCGGTCCCCATGCTTCGGAACCATTCAACCCCTTTATTTATAATTTGGGGGACGTAAGCCCAGGTCTCAACGTTGTTCAGACAGGATGGTTTGCCCCAGAGTCCTTTTTCTGACGTACGGATGTACTTCGGGCGAGGTTCTCCGACTTTGCCTTCGATGGCGCTCATCAGCGCGCTCGATTCGCCCGAAACAAAGGCGCCGGCGCCGCGATGGATCTTCACATCGAAAGAAAATCCGGACCCGAGAATATTCTTGCCCAAAAGGCCATATTCCCGCGCCTGTTCGAGCGCCTGCTGCGCGTGTTTGCGCGCCAGCGGATATTCCTGGCGCACATAAATAAAGCCTTCGGAGGCTCCGATCGCGTAAGCGCCCAGAATCAAACCTTCCAGGACACTGTGTGGATTGCCTTCGAGCAGGCTGCGGTCCATGTAAGCTCCCGGATCCCCTTCATCCGCATTGACGAGGACATATTTGGGTTCGCCCTTAGCTTTCCGGGTGGTTTCCCACTTTACGCCGGCAGGGAATCCACCACCACCACGCCCTCGCAGATTTGCGGCCTTTACCTCATTGAGCACCGCTTCGGGCGCCATTCCGGATAGCGCTTTTGCCAGGGCTGAATACCCGCCGACCGCAAAGTAGTCGAGTATGCTTGACGGATCGATCTTTACGTTGTTCTCGAGAAGAATCCGCTTTTGATATTTGTAGAACGGGATCTCTTCGAGATGAGCAAGGCGTTTGCCGCTCTCTTCTTCGAGGTACAAAAGCTTGTCGGTTGCACCGTCGCCGGTGCTGAGCTTGTCCAGGATGGCCGGGATGTTCTTCTGCTGCGTCCCTACATAGCACACATCCGACGGCTGAATCACAACCAGCGGCCCGCGTTCACAAAAGCCGTGGCATCCGGTGCGCCGGACTCCCATCTTGTCCGAAAGCCCGCGCTTCTGTATTTCCTCTTCGAGCGAATCGGCGAGCGCGTCAGCTCCATAAGCCCGGCAGCCCGTTCCGGCGCATACGGCCAGCCACGTTTCTTTGGCATTCCGCTGAGCGATAATTTGTTCTCTCAATTTCGTAAGATCTGCGGGCGTCTCTAAGCGTGGCATGCTTGCGCCTCCTCTTTTTCCAATGTCTTGATGATTTTCTCGAGTTTGCTCCGCGAAGGATCGTGATGGTACTGTGAGTCGATTTGAACGACCGGAGCCAGAGCGCAGCATCCGATGCAATGGACCGTCTCGAGAGTGAATAGTTGTTTATCGTCGGTTTGCCCGGGCGGTATCCCAAGGAGCGCCGAGACCCGCGTCAGCGTCTCGGCTGCGCCGCGCACGTGGCACGCTGTCCCGGTGCAGACCTGGACAATATGGCGGCCGCGAGGCTCAAGGCTGAATGCTTCATAAAAATTGGCAATGATGTAGATTTCCCTGAGAGGGATGTTCAACCTGCCTGAAATCCAGTTCAGGATGTGACGCGGAAGCCAGCGAAAGGTCTCCTGAACATCCAGAAGCACCTGGATGAGCGCGTTCTTCTGGAAATCGTATTTGCGCATGATCGCATCGACCTTCAGAAGCTCGTCTCTTATATCCAGAATTGCCCGCTCTTTCTTCTTAATCTGTCCCAAACTTTCAGCATGATACTTTGCTTCGTTTTCCAGATACGTCAGCTCGTCCAGCAACTGCCGTTTTTCAAGACCGAGCGAATAGGCCTCGCCCAAAACATCCAGCCCCTGAAGCAGCAGGTCGTATTTATCCGACGCATGCGGCTGCGCCTCAACGGAGGGCTTCGCCGCTTTTGCCTCTTTGCGCAAAATGCTGAGCCCCAGGGCGCGGCGCACCGTTTCGAGCAACTTCTCCGGTTCGAGCGGCTTTGTCAGGAAATCGAAGGCGCCGAGTTTCATCGATTCGACAGCCGTATCGATTGTTCCATGCCCTGTAACAACGACGGGCACAGCAGAAGGCTCTATTTTTATTATTTCGCTGAGTGCCTCGAGCCCGGTCATTCCCGTCATCTTCAGGTCAAGGAGCACCACACCCGGATGTGCCGACCCCACCATTTGAAGACCCAACGGACCGGTTCTTGCCACGGCAGTGCGGTATCCGTTGACTTCGAGCGTCCGGCTGCACACCTCCAGGAAATTCTCTTCATCATTGATGATCAAAATATCAATCGGGGACACAGCCCCTTTACTGGCATCCATTGGCAACCTCTGCGATGAACGTTTTGATTGCTTTGCTGGCGAATTGCTCCAGTCAGCTGGAGAAACCAAGACAGAACTATACTTCGCCACCGGAACACATGGCAAGAAGTATGCCACGATCCGACATCGCATCATTGTCGCTTCACTTTTGCGGAAGAACATGAGTAAACTAAACATCAACAATAAATTGTGAGTCTATCCGTCCATTCTGAAGCAAATCCGGATTGCACGGCTGCATGACGACTACTGGCACTTTTTGTATCGGATCTTTGCGGAGGTGGTACGAAACCAACCAGTGTCCGGCATCCATCGAGTTGGTGTTCTGTAAGAGCTTCTTAACCTTTTTGCTTGACAGGAGCTGGGGGGCGAATTAACAATAGTGGCATCTAAACCCTTGGTAGGTGTGCTGGCAAGCACCGCGGGTCCCAAAATCCTTTTCCTATTTTCGCACAAAGCACATCGGCCAGATGCATTGGGCGGACTTCCTTTCAGAATGGTGTCCTATGACCTACAATCGGCGTCAGCTTTTGAAGGAACTGGATGCGCTTGTTTCAAAAACTCCGCGTATTCGACTGTCCGAGGTTGCGCATTCACTCGGCGTTGATCGCCACACGATAGAAAACGCAATGCGTTCAACCAGGAGCATTTCGTTTCGCGAGTACAAACGCAACGAGCTTATGCAGAAGGCCCAAGCACTATTGGGCCAGCAGGATGTTTCCGTAAAGGAGGCCGGGATCCGGCTCGGGTATTCCTCTGCAGCATCTTTCTCGCGCTTTGTCGCCAAATCTACGGGGAAAAGTCCGAGTCAACTGCGAAAACTAGGCATGTTGCAGGCTTGAAGTAGGGCGTAATGATGGATCCCGCCGGTTGAATGCTCTTGTCCCGGCGGCTCTCCAGGATTGGAAAGCCGCCGGTGAAAACAATTTCAGGAAATCCGGTGAAGTGTGGATTTAGAGAGGAAACCTCCCGCCAACTATTTCCCCCCCATTTCCTTGATCAGCTGTTTGGCCACATCGATTTGGTCAGGTTTCTTGCCGATCTCGATGTATTTTTTCATTGCTTCAATGGCCGCGGGCATAGTCTCTGTTTTTGCAGAGAGGCAGATTCCCAGCTGAAAGTAG